>NZ_JANQCT010000007.1:0-73948 GCF_024723495.1 Campylobacter sp. RM19073
CTAAAATTTATATTAAACTCAATTTTAGCAATGCTTTTGTATAATGCTAGACTTATTTTTTTTGCTTTAAGGGATAATATGGCTAGGTCATTTAGTAGATCAGATATTAGGATTTTAGGGCTTTCATCTCTTGGTGGAATGCTTGAGTTTTATGATTTTATCATTTTTGTATTCTTTGCTTCTTATATATCTATACTATTTTTCCCTGCTGATCTAGATCCTTTTTGGGCTATTTTTAATACCTATGGCACCTTTGCTGCTGGATATTTAGCTAGACCGCTTGGTGGTATTATTATGGCACATTTTGGGGATAAAAATGGCCGTAAAAATATGTTTATGCTCTCTATTTTACTTATGGTAATTCCTACATTCTTATTAGGTATAATGCCTACATTTGAGAGTATTGGATATTTAGCACCTATAATTTTAGTGATTATTAGAATTTTACAAGGGGTTGCTATTGGTGGGGAGCTGCCTGGTGCTTGGGTATTTGTAAGTGAGCATGCACCTCGTGGGAAGCTATATACTAGCATAAGCGTTTTAACAGCAGCAGTAGTAGCTGGAATTTTACTAGGTAGTTTTGTAACTATGGTTGTTAAAAATATTTGGAGTGATGCTGAAATTCAAGATGGAATGTGGAGATTGCCATTTATTTTGGGTGGATTTTTTGGGATTATATCTATATACCTTAGAAGATATTTAAGCGAAACGCCGGTATTTAAAGAGATGCAAGCTAAAAATGAGCTAGATAATATCCCGATTAAATCTATATTTAAATTTCATAAAATTGATAGCATTGTATCTATGTTTATAACCTGGGTTTTAACTGGATGTATCGTGGTGCTTATACTCTTAATGCCAAATTTTATGCCAAAAGCATTTAGTGCTAATGGGATAGAGCTTGGCCGTTTGACTACCATATATATGCAGATGGCTGCTATAGTGCTTTTGTGTTTTGGCTGTTTTGTGTATGGAAGGTTAAGTGATAAATATGGGATTGCAAAGAGCACTTTAGTATTAGCTTTGCTATTTTCAATTAGCGTATATGCTTATTTTGATGCGCTTTATAGTGGGGCGAGTTTTGAGATAGTTTTGGTTTTATATTTGCTTAGTGGATTACTAGCCTGTGTTGGGCCGTGTGGTGCGCCATTTTTGATGGTTGCTATATATCCTAATAAGCTTAGATTTAGTGGAATTTCATTTTCGTATAATATTGCTTATGCTATAGCTGGGGGCGTTACTACACCTTTTGCAACTGCGATGGTGTTTAAATTTGATCCTATGTATTTGGCGTATTATATGATTCTTCTTGGTTTTGTGGCTGTTGCTTGTAGTGTATGGTTTATGTTTGCACGAAAAGATATTAATTTATAGGAATTGATATGGCACTCATCGATCTTATAGAAGTTAGTAAGAAATTTGGCGATAAGATTATCTTAAATGAGGCAAATTTTAGTGTAAATGAAAAAGAGAGAATTGCCATTATAGGGAAAAATGGTGGCGGTAAAAGCACTCTTATGAAGATATTGCGTGGGGAGTGCGAGATTGATAGCGGTAGAGTGATTAGACAAAATTCCATCACTATAGATATGCTTGCTCAAGCCCCTAAATTTGATGATAATCTAAGCGTAAAAGAGGCTTTAAATCTAGAGTTAAAAGATATATTTAATGCTAGAAATGAGTATGAAAAAGTCCTAGCTAAAATGAGTGATGAGCATGATAATCCTGAGCTACTTCACCGCCAAGATGAGCTTGTGAAATTTATAGAATCCAAAGATGGTTGGAATATAGAAAATAAGATTGATAGAATTTTAGATAGTTTTGGTCTTAGAGAGTATGAAGATAGGCTGGTAAATAGCCTAAGTGGTGGGGAAATTCGCAGAGTTGCCTTGGGTGCTTTAATCCTTAAAAAGCCTGATGTATTATTGCTTGATGAGCCTACAAACCATCTTGATGTCTATATGGTAAGATTTCTTGAAGAGCTACTTTTAGCCTCAAATCAAACTATTGTCTTTATAAGCCACGATAGATATTTTATCGATAGATTAGCTACTCGCTCTGTAGAGATAGAAGATGGCTTATTAAGGAGCTTTGAGGGCGGATATGCTAATTACCTAACCAAAAAAGAGGAAATTTTAAGAAGCTTGGCTAAATCTCACGAGACATTAATAAAAAATTTAAAAAGTGAAGAGGAGTGGCTAAGGCGTGGAGTAAAAGCTAGGTTAAAACGAAATGAAGGAAGAAAGCAAAGAATCCTAGCTATGCGCCAAGAGGCTAAGAAAAATCCAGGATTAATACGCAGAGTTAAACTAGAATTAGAAAGGGCTAGTAAGAGCTTTAATGGCGGTGGATTAAACCAAAATCGCAAAAAAATGCTATTTGAGTGTAAAAATTTATCCAAAACTATAGATAATAAATTGCTTTTTAGTGATTTTAATGCTAGGGTTTTACAAGGTGAGCGTATAGGAATCGTCGGTAGAAATGGTAGTGGCAAATCCACCATGCTAAAAATTTTACTAGGTGAGTTAGAAGCAGATAGCGGTGTAATTAATCGTGGCGAGATCAAAATAGGCTATTTTGACCAGCATAGAAAAAATATTAGCGATGATAAATCCCTAATTGAGCTATTTTGTCCAAATGGTGGAGATCACATAATGGTAAGGGGTCGTAACTACCATGTGTATGGATATTTAAAGAATTTTTTATTTCCAAAAGAGTTTTTAGATAAGCCAGTTGGCACTCTAAGCGGGGGAGAGAAGAATCGTTTAGCCCTAGCTCTATTATTTACCAAAGAGTATGATTGCTTAATCTTAGATGAGCCTACAAATGACCTTGATATTGCTACTATTAATATTTTAGAGGAGTATTTGCTTAGCTTTGAAGGTGCGATATTGATAGTAAGTCATGATAGGTATTTTATAGATAAGATCACTAATAAGCTTTGGGCGTATGAAAATGGTAAAATAGAGCAAATTTATATGGAGTATAGTGAGTATTTAGATATTGAAGAGGAGCTAAACCAGCTAAGCGATATGGAAAAAGAGCTAGGTCAAAGCATAGAAATCAAAGAGAAACAAAAGGCATCAAAGATAAAGCTTAGCTATAAACAAAATCAAATTTTACAAAATCACCCAGCACTAATAGAAGCCCTAGAGAGTAGAATAAGTGAGCTCAATCACGCTCTTTCAACTCCAGAAATTTACCAAAAAGTTGGCTTACAAACCCTATTTGAAGAGCTTGAAGAGAAAAAGGGTGAGCTAAATTTGCTTGAGAATGAGTATTTTGAGGTGCTTGAGCTTTCTCAAAGTTAAGGAATATCAATGATAGAAAATAGACAGACATGGAGTTCTAGGCTTACTTATATTTTAGCTGTTGCTGGTGCTACTATCGGCTTTGGTGCTACTTGGCGTTTTCCATATTTAGTAGGGCAAAATGGCGGTGGGGCTTATGTTTTAATATTTTGTATAGCGATGATTGTAATTGGAATTCCAATGATCTTAGCTGAAAATGCCATAGGAAGGCGTTTGCATATAAATTCTGTAGATGCTTTTGGTGGTTATGCAAATGGCAAAAAGATAAATCCGCTTTGGAAAATTGTAGGTTGGATGGGAATTTGCGGTGCCTTTGGTATTATGGCTTATTATATGGTTATTGGCGGCTGGGTGCTTGATTATATTTATAATATAATTATCGGCGGATTTGAGCTTTCGCAGCCTATTAATGCTACTACTACGGCTAAATTTTATGATGAAAATATCATAAACTCACCCCTTGCCATTAGCATTGCAACGGCGATTTTTGTCCTTATAAACTATATTATTTTAGCCAAAGGCGCCGTTGATGGTATAGAAAAAGCAGCCAAATATCTAATGCCATTGCTATTTATATTAATGTTAGCGATGGTAGCTAGAAATATTACGCTTGAAGGGGCGATTGATGGGATTAAATTTTATCTTACGCCAGATTTTAGCAAGATTAGTATGAGATTATTTATTGATGTTTTGGGGCAGGTATTTTTCGCTTTATCGCTTGGATTTGGGGTTATGATTACTCTTTCTAGCTTTTTAAGAAAAGATGAAGATCTCATCAAAACCTCTATAATCACAGGAGTTATTAATACTATAATTGCTGTGGTGGCTGGATTTATGATATTTCCTTCGCTATTTACATTTGGAATTTCGCCAGATAGTGGCCCAAGCTTAGTTTTTAAGAGTTTGCCAATTGTATTTTCTAATATGTTTGCTGGTCAGATCATAGCTATTGCGTTTTTTGGCTTGCTTATGATAGCAGCACTTACTACTTCTTTACCGATATATGAGGTTATAATAACGGTTTTAGAAGAGAAATTTAAAATAAAACGCCACAATGCCATAGCCATAGTTCTTGCTACTATCTTTATAATTGGCAATATCCCATCACTGATGGCTACAAATATATTATCAGATATTACGATTTTTGGCAAGAATATATTTGATGCTTATGATGCCATTAGTGCTACGATATTTTTTGTGCTGACATCGCTATTTTGTGCGTTATTTGTCGGCTGGGTGTTAAAAGATGAGGCTAGGGCTGAGATAATGCACGGCACCAAGAGTTCAAAAAGGGTGGTTGATATATGGTTTTATTATGTTAAATTTATAATTCCATTTATCATTTTAATTGTATTTATTAGTAGTTTTTATGATAATTTTTTAAGGTGAGTTTAATGCTTGAAATTTTGATTTTTTTATTTGCTCTATTTACTGCTTATAAGGTAGTTTTGAGTATTTTGCAGATTAAATTTATAAGTGGTTGCACAGAGCCTGTGGTCTTATCTGCTAGTGAGTTTCAAAGTGCTGCACAAGTAGCGATAGCAAAGCAGAAATTTGAGATAATCCATAATATCTACACATTTATTATAGTGGCGATATGGAGCGTATGGGGAGCTAATGCTTTACAAAATTCCCTTAGTGGAGTGGAGACAATTTTGGTTAGAGATGCTCTATTAGTAACGCTATTTTTAGCTATTGGTGCGGTTTTAAATTTGCCATTTGAGATATATAACACCTTTGTAATGGATAAGAAATTTGGCTTTTCAAATAGCACGGCTAGGCTTTTTATCACAGATTTTATTAAGAGTTTGGTTATGATTTTGATATTTGGATTTGCTATTTCTTGGATTTTGTTATTATGCTATGATCTGCTTGGGGCTAGCTGGTGGATATGGGCTTTTGGGATTAGTTTTGGATTGATTTTGATAGTGAATTTGATATATCCAACCCTAATAGCACCGATATTTAATAAGATAACGCCACTAGAAAATAGTGATTTAAATTTAGCTATAAATGAGCTTTTAAACTCTTGCGGATTTAAAAGCAGTGGCGTGTATAGCATGGATGCAAGTAAGAGAGATAACCGCTTGAATGCATATTTTGGTGGCTTAGGAGCGACAAAGAGAGTTGTGCTATTTGATACTTTGATTAATAAGCTTGATAAAGATGAGATTATCGCCGTTTTAGGGCATGAGCTAGGGCATTTTAAGCATAGGGATATAATTAAAAATATAGCATTGATGAGTATAATCCTTTTTATATTATTTGCAATTTTTGGTAATATTCCAGCTAGTTTTTATACCGCTTTGGGACTTGAAGAAAGTGGTGGTGGATTATTTATATTTTTCTTGCTATATTCTGCGCTTTTTATGGTGATAGTTGAGCCAGTTATATCTACTTTTTCTAGATCGCATGAGTTTGGTGCAGATGAGTTTGGTGCTAAACAAACAAGCAAAGATAGTATGATTTTAGCACTTAAAAAGCTTGGTAAGGAGAATAAGGCGTTTCCACTTTCGCACCCACTTTATAGTATGGTTTATCACTCACATCCAACCTTATATGAGAGGCTAAATCGTCTTGAGAATTTGTGATGGACTAAGCTTAGCTAGAGAATTTGGTAGCCATTTTGCCTATTGTTTGATGGAGTTTCATCTAGGTCAAAGTAGGGAGTGGATATTTTTACATTTAAATGATGAGCTTTTTAAAAAGAGCGAATTTATCCATCTTTTAAATAGATATAAAGATGGTGAGCCGCTAGAGTATATTACTAGGCGATGTGAGTTTATGGGGCGAGATTTTGTAGTTGGGGAAGGGGTATTAATCCCAAGATTTGAAAGCGAAATTTTAGTTCAAAAAGCTATAGAAGTAGCTAGGAAATTTAACTCACCAAAGATTGCTGAAATTGGCGTTGGTAGTGGGGTTATTAGCATATCTTTAGCTTTAGAGCTTAAAAACGCTAGTATAGTTGCTACTGATATTAGCCACAAGGCTTTGGAGTTTGCTAGGATTAATAAGGAGAAATTTGGAGCTAATGTTGAGCTTGTATTATCAAATTATCTTGATGAGATTGATGGAGAATTTGATATAATTATCTCCAATCCGCCATATATCGCAGCTAATTATCCGCTAGATAAATGGGTGCTAAGTGAGCCAAAAATCGCATTGATAGGTGGAGATATAGGCGATGAGATATTAAAAGATATTGCTAAAATCGCTAAATTTAGAGCTAAATATCTAATTTGCGAGATGGGTTATGACCAAAAGGAGCCTATGAAAAACTATCTTAATGAGCTTGGCTTTGAGAGTGAGTTTTATACTGATTTGGCTGGATTAGATCGTGGATTTGTAGCTTATAATAAAGGAAAATAATGGTTAAATTTAGAAGTTTTTATCTATTTTTACTTGGAATTTGTATTGGTGCTGAGCTTGCTATTGGTATTTTTATGGCACCTGTGATATTCTATCCATCGCAATATATCGGCGAAGGCGTCTTAAGCCACTATCAAAGCGGTCAGCTAATGACTCAGGTATTTTTAAAATATAATATTATGCTTATTTTTGTCTCATCTTTGCTTTTGCTTTTTGAGATTGTGAATTTGAAAAATAGCGAGAGTTTTAATTATAAAATTAGTGCGTTTTTTCTCTCTCTTATCATATCTTTATTAGCTATGGCGTTTGTGTTTTACTTTACTCCATATATTCTACAAGCTCAAAAAATTGGTGCCGAAGCGACTGCTACAGCGGAATTTGCTAGTATGCATAAGGCTAGTGAGATTGTGATGAAAGCTATGCTTTTAGCTCAAGTGGCATTATTTTTTATCAGAGCTCGTAAGGAGAGCTAATGGGGTTAAAAGTTAGGGTTTATTATGAAGATACAGATAGTGGAGGGATTGTATATCATAGCAATTATATTAAATTTTGCGAACGAGCTAGAAGTGAGATAGTTTTTAACTCTGGGATTGAATTTACCCAAAGTCGCCACTTCGTAGTTACCAAGCTAGAAGCACGCTACTTAAAACCAGCTGTTTTAGGAGATATTTTAGATATACAAACTAAGCTTGTAAAGATTGGTGGTGTAAGCCTAACCCTAGAGCAAGATATATATAAAGTAGCTAATATCAAAGGCGAGACTCAAAGGGAGCTAATATTTCGTGCGAATGTCACTGTGGGATTTATTAGTGATGGCAAGTTATCTAGGCTAGATGGAGAATTTGCTGAAGTTTTTAGCAAGTTAAATCAAGATTAAATTTGGGTCATCAGACCCATTATATCTCTTCATCTATGTAAAACCCATAATTACCAGCACGCATAATATCTATCTTATATTGGACTTGATTATTTTGTAATTTCTCTTTAAATATCGCTTTTGCATTTTTGTTGATATAGTTTAGATATATAAAATCCATTCCAATCATCGTTGAGTAAGCGACCCAATCATAAGCAAGCTTTTGCCCTAAAAGAGCACTAAGGGTCTCTAGCTGACTATCTGGGGTCATTATGGAGTTAGCTATATAGATATTTTGGCGATCTTTGCTTTGAGTAAGGCTTATAAGAGCACTATTGTAATTAAGCTGCGTAGAAAGAAGTATATGTGGATTTAGATCAAATACTCTAAATTGCGAACTAAGCAAAGCACTTTTTATAAGTGGGGTATTTAGAAAGATTGAGCTATTTTTTACCCTATAATTATCTTTTAAAAAATTTAGCTTTATATCGTTACCTTCGATATTTTTTATATATGGATTATCTGTATTATTAGCCACTATATCATTTAGCATATTAGCGACCTTACTCCCATCGCCAAATACCGATACTTTGCCATTTGATTTGGTTAATAGCTTTTGAATTTGTGCTTCGTAGTCAATCCCACCAAAGAATATATTTGAGCTTGGATTTTGGATTGATTTGATATTTACCGTAGGTATGTAAAAGATTAAATCATCATAATCACTGCTATTTATAACCCCTATACCATCTATAGTGAGTGGAGCTATAAAGTGCTTAAATCCGCTATTTTTAGCTCTTTGTATGGTAAAATTTAGGCTATCTTTACTCTCATCTCCGCTATAAAATATCTCAATATGAGAGCCAATATCTCGCTTAAAAATATAGCTAAAAACAGAATCACTAACCACAACAGAGTAGCTTTTTATCACATCTTGAGGTATGATTAGGGCAACTTTAATATCTTTGCGTCCAATCTCAATTTCAGGAATATTTAAAAGCTTTTTAATATCAGCATAATAGCCCTTAATCGGCTCTTTAAGAGTAAGTGGATTATATATAAATTGGATAAAATCTACACCATTGCTAAGCTCTTTTAAACACTCTTTATCGCATCTATTTTGCCCATTTGATTGAGTAAAAATCATACAAATAATAAAAAAAGTTATAATTAAATTTCTCATATATATCCTTTAATTTTTTTTAAATCTGATATAAATTCATCAGCTTTACTAGGATTTTTATCCACCCAATTACTATCAAAAGTAGGCATATATAGCGAGTTTTTTAGCTGATATACGCCACCTCTATGGCTATCAAATGAGCTATTTTTCGCTAGATATTTAAAGCAATTCTCCCCAAAGCTAACTATAAATTTAGGCGATAAAATCTCAAATTCTAATTCAAAAAACTTTAAGCATATATCTATATATTTTAGCTCAGAAGTTTTATTGATACACTTTAAAATATATGTAAAATAGAAACCATCAATATCAATATCAGCCATTTTTAAATATCTCATCAGCGAAGAATCAGGGGTACAAATTCCACTTTTATCGCTTTTTATATCTGGACTTTCAAAGACAAAAACCACGCCACCACCGCTATTACCACTACCAACTACTGCTTTATTTCTACTTTTGCATAGTTGGCATAGATTGCAGCTTTTTATCTGTAAATTTAGCATTTTAAGCGAGTTAAACTCATTGCTTTTTATATTTGGGGATTGGTTAAGAAATTTAAATCCCATAGCACGGAGTATCTCAAGCTCATAAATACTACAATTTTTATCCATCATACTACCAAAAAGCGATTTAATCTTTAATAAAATTTGCTAAATTCTCAAGCTCTTTGCCATCTACCCTAAGATGAAAAAACTCATCTCTATTTTTTGCGCCAATTTTGCGATAAAATGCTAGGCTTGGCTCATTCCAAGTTAAGCACTCCCACTCAAGGCGACCCAAATTCTCATCTATGCAAATTTGAGCAAGTTTGGCTAAAAATCTCTTGCCGATACCTTGATTGCGGTATTGGGATTTGACATATAAATCCTCAAGATATATCCCACCACGACCTAAAAAGCTTGAAAATGTGTAAAAATATATAGCATATCCTATAATTTGGCTTTCATTTTGGCAAACTAGGATTTTGGCATAATTTTTCTCAAATATACAAGAGGCAAATTGAGTATCATTAAATTTAACTCTATCGCTCATTTTCTCATACTCAGCTAGCTCTTTGACAAGGGCAATTATCTCATTTATATCATCTTTTGAGGCTGCTCTTATTTGATACATTTTTTACCTTTAAATTTAAAATTAAAAACAAGATTATAGCAATTTGGAGCTGAATTTGAAAAAAATATTTTAAAAGCTAATAATAGTGCTAAATTTTAAGTCAAATTTTTATATAATTTCTCCGCCTGGATGGCTCGATAGCATTTTTACGAAGGTCCAACAAATTAGTATTGGCGAAGATGTGCAGAAGTGGTGTGACGCGACTTTGTTTGAGGCTTAACTGGTTTAGAAGCTGCGACCTAAAGCTGCTGCCTATTTGCAAGATTGGCTTTATATTAGGGCCGATTCTACTATGCACCGACCATTTGGGTACTTTAATTTAAATTAGGAAATCTATGAATATTTTAGTTATTGGAAGTGGCGGTAGAGAGTACGCCATAGGATTAAGACTAACTCAAGATAACGAAAAACACAATCTTTATTTCGCTCCTGGCAATGGAGCAACTGCGAATTTGGGGCAAAATGTGGATATTAGCGATTTTAATGATTTAGCTAAATTTGCACTTGAAAATAAAATAGAGCTTACTATAGTTGGCCCTGAAAATGCCCTAAGTGACGGAGTTGTGGATATATTTAAGGCTAATAATCTAAATATTTTTGGCCCTACGAAATCGGCTGCTAGGCTAGAGAGCTCAAAAGCTTATATGAAGGAATTTCTAGCTAAAAATGGTATAAGAACGGCTAAATTTATAAATACTAATAATTATGAAGAGGCGGCTAAATTTATAGATACCTTAGGTGATATAGTCGTTGTAAAAGCTGATGGTTTGTGTGCTGGGAAGGGCGTTATAATTGCTAAAAGCAAGAGCGAGGCTAAAGATGCAGCAAAGGATATGCTAAGCGGAAAGAGCTTTGGCGAGGCTGGAAGTAGGGTTGTGATAGAGGAGTTTTTAGATGGATTTGAGCTAAGCTTTTTTGCCATTTGCGATGGTAGCAACTTCGTATCCTTGCCAGTAGCACAAGATCATAAAAGATTATTAAGTGGTGATAAGGGGCCAAACACCGGTGGAATGGGTGCTTATGCCCCAAGTCCTCTTGCGGATAAAAATTTAATTAAAAGAGTTGAAGAGGAGATTATAAAACCAACTCTAAAAGGCATGCAAGATGAGAAAGCTCCGTTTTGTGGAGTTTTATTTGTGGGTTTAATGGTGGTAAATTCAGTGCCATATGTGCTTGAATTTAATGTAAGATTTGGCGATCCTGAGTGCGAGGTTTTGATGCCATTAATTGGTGGAGAGCTTGGTGAGATTTTGCATAGTGCAGCGCTTGGGAAGCTTAGTAAATTTGAGATTAAAGATGAGTATGCTGTAGGAGTGGTGCTAGCTAGCAAGGATTACCCTTATAAAAGTAGCCCAGCAGCCAAAATAGCAGTAGAGAATATACCACCCCATTCTCATATCGCATATGCTGGAGTATCGCTAGTTGGTGATGAGCTGTATGCTACTGGTGGTAGGGTATTAGTAGCTGTTGGTAAGGGTAAAAGTGTAAAAGAGGCTAGAGATAGAGCTTATGAGTTAGCTAAAAATATTAAATTTGATGGTATGCAATACCGCAACGATATAGGGTATCAGGCACTTTGATGAGAGAGAGTTTAGAAGAGAGATTATATAGGGAAAATATCACCATCGCTAGTATAAATAGGCGTGTTTTAGCGTATGCTATTGATGATATTATCATATCTGTGCTATTTATGCTAGTTTATTGGGATTTTATCTCTAAGGCTAGTAGCATTGGGGTTGAGGCGACATTAAATGCTATATCTGGGTTATTTTGGCAAATTGCGCTTATGAAGGTGATTTATCATACATTTTTTATATGGTATTACGCTGCTACTCCAGGTAAAATGCTGTGTAAAATAGTCTGTATAGATACCATTATGCTATCTCGCCCAAGCCTTAGTAGTAGCTTTATTAGAGCTTGTGTTAGGATACTTAGCGAAACTCTGTTTTATATCGGATTTTTATGGGCATTTGGAAATTCTCAGCGTCAAACTTGGCAAGATAAGTTAGCCAAAACTGTGGTTTGTAATGCGTATTAGATCACTAGCTTTTGCTGGGCTTTTATTTAATAAGCTTTTTGGCAATGTAGAAAATGTCGAATTTCTAGCTAGTGATGTCCAAAAAGATGGAGATATAATCACTGCTAATGGTAATGTTTTATTATATTCGCAAAACTATTTAGCTAGTGCTAGTAGTGCAAAGTATGATCAAAAAAATAAAATTATTGAGCTATTTGGCAATGTTAGCCTAATGCGTGGAGAGTATGAGACTAGTAGGGCTGAGTATGCTAGGATAGATCTAAGCACTAATGAAATGATCTTTGAAAATAGCTTTATAATGGATAAAAAGAAGGAGATTTGGCTACAAGGTGCTCAAAGTTGTAATAGCGATGAGATGGTAAGTGTAGAGAATTCTATAGTCTCAAGTTGTAATGTTAGCGATCCAGATTGGCATATAGGTTTTAGCAAAGGAGAGTTAAATAAACAGAGTAAATTTTTACACCTTTACAATCCAGTATTTTATGTCAAAAATACCCCAGTTATGTATCTTCCATATTTTGGTTTTAGCACTGATAAGACTAGAAGAACAGGGCTTTTAACTCCGCAACTATCATATAGCAAAGATGAAGGGCTGGTGTATTTACAGCCATTTTATATAGCTGAATATAATGCGTGGGATTTGGAATTTGATCCGCAGATCCGCACAAATAGAGGTGTTGGTCTATACTCTACATTTAGATTTGCTGACTCGCCATACTCTAGTGGATATATCCGTGGTGGTGTATTTGAAGAAAGAAGTAAGTATAAACAAAAAGAGAATTTAAAAAACAAACAGCACTCTGGCATAGAGGTAGGGTATGATAGGGATAAGCTTGTTGGGTATTTGATAGATGGCGATTTTAAAGAAGGGTTGTGGCTAGAGTTTGTAAATTTAAATGATATTGATTATTTAAATTTGCGAGGTCGAAATGGGGGCAATTATGACTCTTTAGTTCAATCTAAGTTAAACTACTTTATTACTACTGATAATCAATATTTAGGAACTTATGCAAAATATTATATAGATACAGCAAAAATCGGCACTAAATATGGTAATGATGATACCTTGCAAGAGTTGCCAAGAATCCAATATCATAGCTTTTTTGATACATTTATAGTTCCAAATTTGACCTATTCATTTGATTTTAAATATCATAATTACACAAGAAAGATTGGAGCTAGTGCTAATCAATATGAGATAGATATTCCGCTTGGATTGCAGTTTGGGATATTTGATGATTATGTGAATTTATATTTAAGCCAGAATCTATACGCTTCACATGTAGATTATAATCGTGCTAAATACTATGATGGCACTAATTTTTACAACAATAATAGCGATGATATAATCAATCATTATCACAGAATTTTACTAGAAAGTGATATAGCTAGAGCTTTTAGTAGTTTTTACCACACTTTAAATTTTAAATTTGATTATATTAAGCCTGGATATAATAATGGTAATATTAATGAAAAGCTTTTAAAATACTATTTAATCCAAGATGGAATGGTGTATAATGCTAGCAATTTATCACTTTTTGAAGATAATTTTATAGATAGAATTTCAAATAAATATACAATCGAGCGACTGGCATTTGAGGGTTCGCAGTTTTTTTATGATTCAATGGGACAAAAGCTAATAAGGCATAGTATAAAACAGGGCTATAACTTTGATGATAGTGATATGGAGAGCTTGGAAAATAGATTTAATTTATACTATGGAAATTTTGATTTTGCCAATAAAATAGAGTATTCTCATATTGATAATGATCTTTCAAAAATCCAAACAGGCATCTCATATAATGGTAGCAAAATCGCAACAAGAGTATGGCATACATATGATAAGAACTACTATGATGGAAACGCATATGATAAAGAGAGCTATATAAGCGGTAGTGTAAATTTTAAATTGCCATATAATTATGAGCTATTTGCCGGGGTGGATTATGATTTACAAAGAGATTATACTAAGATGTGGCAAAGTGGAATTCGCTATAAGAGAAAGTGCTGGGATTATAGTTTAATATATAAAGAAGATATTGAGCCAAAAAACACAAGTGCCGGTATAGAGTCTAAAAAGAGCCAAGGAGTATATCTATATTTTAGCTTCTATCCATTGGGTGAGTTTAAATATGATTTCTCTATAGAACAAGATAGTAAGGCGATAAATTGATAAATCCAAATGAACTTAAATTTCAAAATGAGCTAGATGCTGCTAATAAGCTATTAGAGACACTACCACAAAAAGAGCTTATTGATGGAAATTTTGTTATAGTTTGCTCATCTTTAGATAGCGTAGTGCTAGCTGATGAGTTGGCTAATAGATTTGAGCTTAGCTATGAATTGCTTTTTAGTGAGAGATTATACGCTCCAAATAACCCTGAATGCGAGATTGCTATAGTAAGCGAGACTGAGGAGATCGTCTATAATGGCGAGTTAGTTAATGCATTTGATATTAGCTTGGATTTTATATACGGAGAGGCTCATCGTAAATATGAAGAGAAAATTTTAAAAAATGTCTATAAATATCGCAAAGGCAAGTTATTAGAAAATCTTCAAGGTAGAAATATATTATTAGTTGATTTAGGATGTCAAACAGGGATTACAGCTTTAGTGTGTATAAAATCACTAATAAATTTAGGCGTCAAATCCATAGTGTATGGCACGCCATTAATCGCTTCTGATATACTATCATATTTTAATACCTTAGTTGATAGCTTATATTATGCTAAGAAGATAAGTAATTTTGTGGATGTGGATTTTTATTATAGTGATAGGGTGGCCGTGGATTCTGTTATGTCTATCTTAGAAGATAGCCCACACTATCTACCATTACAAAAAATACAAAAATCAAAGGAGATATAGATGCAGTGCAGTATAGAGGTAAATAATCAAATTCAAATTTTCGATCTAAACAAGGTCGCTAAACAAGCTAGTGGAGCGGTGCTTTTAAGAGTAAAAAATAGTGTAGTATTAGCTACAGTAGCAAGAGAAGATGCACAAGTTGAAGAAGATTTTTTACCCTTAACTGTCCAATATATAGAAAAGCAATACGCAGCTGGGAGAATTCCAGGTGGATATGTCAAGCGTGAGACAAAGCCAGGTGACTTTGAGACCCTTACAAGTCGCATAATTGATAGAAGCCTTCGTCCGCTATTTCCTAAGGGCTATGCTTATCCTACGCAAATAGTAGTGATGGTATTGAGTGCTGATCCAGAGGTGGATTTACAAGTTATTGGATTAAATGCTGCAAGCGTGGCACTATATTTAAGCGATATTCCAGTTGAGCGTCCTGTGTGTGGGGTTAGAGTTGGACATATTGATGGTGAGTTTATTTTAAATCCTAGCAACTCCGAGCTTAAAAGATCCACCCTTGATCTATATGTAGCCGGTGTTAAAGATGAGCTTTTGATGATAGAGATGAGAAGCTTGCCAACCATCTCAAACGATATGGCACCTATGATGATTATGGATCCGGTAATGGATATGGGGCTTTGTAGTGATTTTATTCAAAAGCAATCTATGAATGAATTTGATGAAAATAAGATACTTGAAGCGATTAAATTTGCTAATATAGCTATACTAAATGGCTCTAATGCTTACGAAGAGGCCTTTAGAGAGTATAAGAAAGCACCAGCGCAGCTAGAGTATAAAAGCGAGATAGAAAATAGAGATATTGCCATTTATGTAGATGAATTTTATAAAGATGAGGTCAAAAATGCTATAAATCAGATGGCAAAAAGTGAGCGAGCTAGTCAGTTAAATCAAATTGCTAGTCAAATAGCCTCTAGCGATACTGCTATAAGCGAGTCTTGGGACAAGGAGCTTATCTTAAATATCTTAAGTAAATATAAGAAAAAAATTGTAAGAGAGCAGATAATAAATCAAGGTTTAAGAGCTGATGGTAGAGGTTTAAGAGATGTAAGACCTATTAGCATTGAGACAAATATATTGCCAAACGCACACGGAAGCTGTCTATTTACAAGGGGGCAAACTCAAGCTTTAGTCGTGGCGACTTTGGGAACTGATAGCGATGCTCAAATGAGTGAGCTACTAACAGAAAAAGGCGTTGTAGCAGATAAATTTATGTTTAATTATAATTTTCCTGGATTTAGCGTAGGGGAAGCATCTGCCATTAAGGCTCCAGGTCGCAGAGAGCTAGGTCATGGAAATTTAGCCAAAAGGGCGTTATATCCAAGCGTGGAGCTAGATAGTCCATACTCTATTAGGCTTGTTAGCGAAATTTTAGAAAGTAATGGCTCAAGCTCTATGGCTAGTGTGTGCGGTGGCTCTTTAGCACTTAGAGCCGCTGGAGTACAAAGCTCTAAATTAGTAGCTGGAGTGGCTATGGGGCTAGTATTTGAAGGCGATAAATATGCGATATTAACTGATATTATGGGATTAGAAGACCACGATGGGGATATGGATTTTAAAGTAGCAGGTAGCATAGATGGCATTACGGCACTTCAGATGGATATTAAACTTGGCGGGATCAGTCAAGAGGTATTAAAAGAGGCACTTTTACAAGCTAAAGAGGCAAGAGAGCATATCTTAAACATTATGCAAAAAGCAAATGATGATATAGTGGTAAATGAGGATATATTGCCAAAACTAGAGCTATTTAGCGTTGATCCATCAAAGATTGTAGATATTATCGGTCAAGCTGGTAAGACAATAAAAGAGATAATTGAGAAATTTGATGTAAGCATTGATTTAGATAGAGAAAAAGGCGAAGTTAAGGTATCTGGGGCGCAAAAAGGCAAGGTAGAAGCGGCAAAAGAGTATATAATCCAAATTACGCAAAAAGATCATAAACCAAGAGGCGGTAAAAAAGATAGCAAAAATATTGATAGCTTTAAAATAGGAGATGAATTTGAAGGAGAGATTATCAAGATAGCTACATTTGGTGCATTTATCTCACTAAGAGATGGCGTAGATGGGCTTTTACATATCTCAAAAATCAAATCTCCAATCAAAGAAGGGGAGCGTCTTAAGGTAAAAGTAAGCGAGATTAAGTCTGGTAAAATCTCATTAGATTTAGTTTAAAAGGAGAGTTTATGAATATTAAAAAGATATTTTGTCCATTGATTCGCACTGATGAGATAGAAAGTGATATATATGGCGGTTTGCTTATCGCTAAGAAATTTGAGGCTCATATAGACTTTTTATCTTCGCAAATGGATTTTGAGTCGATTTTAGATATGACTATTAGTAGAAGTAATATGTTTGAGTCATTAAAGGGTGCATTTGCCACAGAGTTAAATGAACAAAAAAATAAAAATTATCAAATTTTTAAAAGAGTTTGCGATGATTTAGGTATAAGTATCGGCAATATCGCTAGTGTGGCAAGTGCGAATTTTGAGACACAAAATGGTATTAGAAGTCGTGTTTATGAGTATGAGGCTAAATTTTGTGATTTAGTCGTTACAGCTTGTCCTATAAAAGGCGAGGCTACATCGACATTTGACGCAGCTGTGATAAATAGCGGTAAAAACGCAATTATAATGCCAAATTCAATGAAAAAATTTAGTATGGATAATATACTAATTGGCTGGAATGGCACAACAAGCATATCAAGAAGTCTTACAAACTCAATGAGTATATTAAAAAAAGCTAAAAATATTCATATAATTGTAACTAAAAAATATGATAATTCAGTCTTGGATATTAAAACCAGACTTCTTAGCTATCTAGAGTATCATGATGTAAATGCTACATTTGAGGTGGTAACTACTACAAATATTCCAGGTGAGGCCTTGCTAGAAAATACATTAAAAGGCAATTTTGATATGGTTATAGCTAGTAGTTATGGCGAAAATGGGGTAAAAGAGATATTCTTAGGTGGTAGCACGAAGTACTTTTTAGAAAATACTCCAGTGCCGGTATTTATGTAGCTTAGAAGCTACTTTTTGGGTCGTGTTGGTGATTGTCAGTCCATTTAAGCATTGTGCCACCTAGCATATGGAAGTGTAGATGTGGCACCTCTTGACCGCTATTTTCTCCGCAGTTAGTAACTAGGCGGTATCCAGTTTTATCCACGCCTATGGCTATTGCCACTTCTTGGATAAATTTTGTCATCTCTCCCATTAGAGTTGGATCCATCTCTTGGAAATTTTCATAGTGCTTTTTAGGTATTATCAAGATATGCACAGGCGCCTTAGGATTTATATCATGAAATGCTAGAAATTTATCATTTTCTAAGACCTTATTTGATGGAATCTCACCAGCTACAATTTTATCAAAAATACAAGACATTGTTAAACTCCTATGTGAAATTATTCATAATTATATCAGATAATTTTTATAATTCCTTATAAATTTTGATAATTTTTCTATTTTTATTAAAGTTGTTTAAATATTCAAATGATAACTCATTTTAGTATTAGATGGATTAATAAATTTAACTTATCAGTATCAATTTTTTTTAATTAAATTTTGGATACAATAAATCTAAAAATTAGTTAAGGAATATGGTTTGCAAGATATTATTAGTAAGATTGACTTAGCTGCAAGCTTAGATGAATTAGAGCAAATTCGGCTTGAGCTATTTGGCAAAAAGGGTAGCATTACGGCTGAATTTAATAGATTAAAAGATGTTGAGCCTGAAAATAAGAAGGCTTATGCTCAAAGCTTAAATATCAAAAGAGACACTCTAACAGCCAAGCTAAATGAGAGAAAAATAATCCTTGAGAGTGAGTATATTAAAACTAAAATGAAAAGCGAAGCCATTGATATTTCGCTATTTGATGAGCCGCTTTCTACTGGCGCTTTACACCCAGTGATGCAGACAATGGATAGGATTATTGACTATTTTGTAGCACAAAATTTTAGCATTGAGACTGGGCCGCTGATCGAAGATGATTTTCATAATTTTGAAGCTTTAAATTTACCTAAGCATCACCCAGCAAGAGATATGCAAGATACATTTTATTTAAAAGATTTTAGACTTCTTAGGACTCACACTAGCCCAGTGCAAGTTCGCACTATGCTTAGTCAAAAGCCACCAATTCGTATGATTGCTCCTGGGTCTGTTTTTCGTAGAGATTTGGACCTTACTCACACTCCAATGTTTCATCAAATAGAGGGTTTAGTTGTAGAAGAGGGCACAAAAGTTAGCTTTGCGAATTTAAAATATATTTTAGAAGATTTTTTAAGATATATGTTTGGCGATGTTAAGGTTAGATTTCGCCCTAGCTTTTTCCCATTTACAGAGCCTAGCACAGAGGTTGATATAAGCTGTATATTCTGTAGTGGGTGCGGATGTAGAGTTTGTAAGCAAACAGGCTGGCTAGAGGTCCTTGGTAGTGGCGTTGTCGATCCAAATGTCTTTGAAGCAGTAGGATATAAAAATGTCAGTGGATACGCTTTTGGGCTTGGTGTGGAGCGTTTTGCGATGTTACTTCATAGAATTCCAGATCTTAGAAGCTTGTTTGAAGGGGATATTAGACTATTGGAGCAGTTTAAATGATAATAAGTAAAAATTGGTTAAATGAGATTATAGATCTTTCAAATTGTAGCACCGAACAGATCTGTGCTAAGCTAAATTCAATTGGATTAGAAGTAGATAGCCTTACTAGTATAAGAATTCCTAATAATATCGTAGTTGGTTATGTTAAAACCTGTGTAAAGCATGAAAATAGCGATCATTTGCATGTTTGCGAAGTTGATGTTGGCGATAGAATTTTGCAGATAGTTTGCGGTGCTAAAAACGCAACTTCTGATATATATGTAGCTGTGGCTATGGTCGGTGCTATTATGCCAAATGGCTTGGAGATTAAAGAGGCTAAATTAAGAGGCGTTAAAAGTAGCGGAATGCTATGCTCCTCAACCGAGCTTGGCTTGCCTAAGATAAATGATGGGATAATGATCTTAGATGATAGTATAGGCGAGTTGTGTTTAGGCAAGGCTCTTAGCGAGTATGAGGCTTTAAATGATGATATTATTGAGATTGAGCTGACACCAAATCGTGGAGATTGTCTAAGTATATATGGCGTAGCTAGGGATCTATCAGCAGCTTTTGATATTATTATGAGAGATGGTGAGCTAAATATCGATGATGATAGGCAGCTTGGGATTGGTCGTTTGCTTAGTGTTCATTGTGAGGATAAGATTAATGGTGCTTTTGCCTATAGGGCAGTTGGCATCACACAAAGCTTTCATCAAAGGCTAAAATTAGCCATTAGAATAGCTATGATTGGCTCTAATAAAAATACAAATTTAGAGCGTGTGCTAGAGTATATCACTCACTATACTGGGGTTGTATTTAGGGCTTATGACTATAATAAACTTGCAAATAATATTGATGAAAAAATAGCTATAACGATTAAAAAGCAAAGCAGTGGCGCATATGAGATTAGCTGTGGGGATAAAATTTTAAGCCTAGCAGGGATTAATCAAAGCGATGAGGCCAGAGTAGATGAAAATAGCAAAATTGTCATAATAGAAGCTAGTTATATAGATCCAAATTTAATCTCACAAATCTTAGGCGATAATAAGAGTATTAAAAAAGATGAATTTACCCATAGGACAACTCGTGGTTCTGAGCCAAATTTAAACTACGCTATGGATATTTTATTTAGTCTATTATCTAAAAATAGTAGCGTATCGCCATACTCTGGCACGCAACAAGTCCAGCTAGATAAGGAGCAATCTGCCATTAGCTTTAGCGCATCTGAGATTAGCTCGATGATTGGAATGCAAATCAGCAGTAGTGATATCGCTAAAATTCTTAAAAAGCTTGGATTTGATATTAATGCTAATGTAGAACAAGAGCAGATATATGCCAAAGCACCGCTATATCGACATGATATATTAAATTCTCACGATATTTGCGAAGAGATTGTAAGGATTATTGGAATTGATAATATCCCGGTAAAAGCACTAGAATATAGTGAAAAAAACCGCACAAATCAAGCGTATGAGAGATATAAATTATCTCGTGATATTAGGCAAAAAGCTGCGAATTTAGGATTTTTTGAGAGTGTGCATTATCTATTTGATAATCCGCTTGAGCTTAAAGAGCTAGGCGTGGCTTGCTCATCTGAAGTGCTACTAAATCCGATAAATAGTGAGCTAAGCGTATTAAAGCCAACTCTTATTAACCACCTATTAAATGCAGTTAGCTTTAATATTAAAAATTCAAAAAAATCAATTAAGCTATTTGAATTTGGCGATGTGATTAATAAAGATGGTATCCAAAGGGCTAAATTTGGCTTTGTTTTTAGTGGGCTTTTAGGTGAGCCTACTCTTTTAAATGGTGCTAAACCAGCTACTATCGATTTTATCCATTTTGCGAATTTAATCCAAAATATTTTAGGTAAAATTGAGCTAAAAAAATCAATTGATATTGAATTTTTAAGCGAATTTGAACAAGCCAAAGTCTATCAAAATGGCGACTATATCGGTTATATCGGCAGGGTTAATGCCGTAATAGAACAAAGTAGGGATCTATTTAAAACCTATATTTGTGAGATAGATTTTGACAATTTAAAACCTATAAAAAAACTAGCAAATCCATACTCTAAATTTCAAAGTTTAAGTAGAGATTTAAGCATTATAATGCCAAAAGATATGCCATATCTTCGCATTAAAGAGGTAATTGAAGGGCTAGATATTAAAAGCTTAAAAGAGTTTTTGCCGACTGATATTTATAGCGATGAGAGCTTAGGTGATAATGTTAGCTTGAGTGTTAAATTTACATTTCAAGATGATGCTAAGACGCTAGAAGATGAGGAGATTGTAGCTATAATGGATAGGATTTTAGCGGCGTTAAAAGATAATTTAGGTGTGGGATTAAGATGAAAGTAGAGGCTTTAAATTCTAAATTTGATATAGAGCTTGATCTAGTCTCTACAGATAAATCCATAAGCCATAGGTGTGCTATATTTTCTCTTTTGAGTGATGGAGTGAGCGTTATTAGTGATTATCTTGAAGCAGAAGATACTCTAAATTCTTTAGAAATTGCCAAAAAACTTGGTGCTAAGATTGAGAAAATTGATAATAAATACTATATCACGCCACCAGCTAAAATAAGCTCAGCTAAATCAGTTTTAGAGTGCGGCAACTCTGGAACGGCAATGAGAATATATATGGGGCTTTTGGCTGGTTGTGATGGATTTTATGTCTTAAGCGGAGATGAGTATCTAAATGAGCGTCCAATGCGACGCATAGCTAAGCCACTTATTGAAGTGGGGGCTAAGATTGATGGTAGAGATGACGCAAACAAAGCTCCAATCGCTATTAGGGGTAGAAATTTAGACTATTTTAGCTATGATTCAAAGATAGCTTCAGCACAGGTTAAAAGTGCCTTAATTTTAGCTGGGCTTTGTGCTAAGGGGTGTGAATTTAGTGAACCAGAATTGAGCCGAGATCATAGCGAAAGAATGCTAAAGGGAATGGGAGCTGATATTAGCTATAATAATGGCAAAATCATAGTAAAACCACTAAATTCCAAAAAATTAAAGCCACTTATTATGAGTGTGCCAAATGATCCTAGCTCATGCTTTTTTTACGCTGTGGCTGCGGCTATAACTCCTGGGGCTAGGATTAAATTTAAAAATATACTACTTAATAAAACTAGAATTCAAGCCTATAAAATTTTAGAAAAAATGGGTGCAAAAGTTAGCTACACATTGACAAATAGCGAGTATGAAGATATAGGAGATATTGAAATTATCGGCGATAAATTAAATTCCATTATCGTAGATGATAACATCTCATGGCTAATAGATGAAGCCCCAGCCCTTGCTATTGCTTTTGCTTGTGCTAATGGTAAGAGCGAATTAAAAAATGCGGCTGAGCTTAGAGTAAAAGAGTGCGATAGAATTAGCGTAACTATCAACGCTTTAAAGGCTTGTGGTATAGAGGCTGGAGAGTATGATGATGGATTTTGGGTAGTTGGATCTAAACCAAATAGGGCATTAATAGATAGCCACGGAGATCATAGAATTGCTATGAGTTTTGCGGTGCTTGGGCTAAAGTGCGGAATGAATATATCAAAGAGCGAATTTATAGCTACATCTTTTCCTAAATTTAGCCATTTTTTAAGGGTTTTAGGAGCTAAGGTTGAAGATTGAACTTGCTAAAAATTATGGATTTTGTTTTGGCGTTAAAAGAGCTATTAAAATAGCTGAAAATTCAGCCGGTTCGCAAGAATCCACATCGGCCACAATCGGAGAATTAATACACAATAGCTTAGAAATTGATAGGTTAAAGGATAAATTTAGAGTAAAAACCTTAAAAAATATAAATGAGCTAACTGATGAGAAAAAGGCAATTATCCGCACTCATGGCATTACAAAAGGTGATTTGCAAAGGCTTAAAGCCACTGGAATAGAGATAATAGACGCTACTTGTCCATTTGTAACTAAACCGCAAAATATCGTCGAGAAAATGAGTAATGAGGGTTATGAAATAGTGATATTTGGGGATATTAATCATCCTGAAGTAAGAGGCGTTATGAGCTATTCGACTAAGACTGTTCATGTGGTTTTGTCTAAAGATGAATTAGAAAGTGCTAAACTACCTCAAAAAGTAGCAGTAATATCTCAAACTACTAAGAAAATTGAAGATTTTATGACTATTGTAACCTACCTTATGCAAAGAGTAAAAGAGGTTAGAGTCTTTAATACAATATGTAATGCGACCTTAGAAAATCAAGAGGCCGTAAGAGAGTTAGCTACAAAAGCAGATGTGATGGTAATCGTAGGCGGTAAAAACTCATCAAATACCAAGCAGTTATATTTAATAGCTAAGAATTTATGCAAGGATAGCTATTTGATTGAGAGTCAAGATGAGTTAAATTCATCTTGGTTTAAAGATAAGAAATATTGTGGCGTAAGTGCTGGGGCTAGCACACCTGAGTGGGTTATACAAAATGTGATAAAAGAGCTTGAAAATATCGATAAAATTTGTAATGGTTAATATAATATAAAGCTAAAAAAAGGTAGAATTTAGCACTTAAATGCTGTAAAGCAGAAAGAAATCTATAGATAAAAGGAACAAGATGGCTGAGGCGAATAAATTCGTTAATAATGACATTGACAAAATCGAGCTAGAAGAAGATTTTGCTACTATGTTTGAAGAGTCTTTAAAGAGTGAAGAAGCTACCGTGTGCGATGGTGTAATCGTAAATATCAAAGATGATGAAGTCTATGTAGATATACGCAAAAAATCAGAAGGAGTGATGAGTATATCTGAGATCACTGATGAGAATGGAAATTTGCTATTTAATATCGGTGATAGCATTAAAGTAGCAGTAACAGGCTCTAAAAATGGCAGACCTAGCGTATCACATAAAAAAGCTCTTAGAAAAGAGAAGGTAAAGGCATTTATAGATAATTTTGATGAGAATGCTGAGAATATATTTGATGTAAAGATTATATCAAAAAATAAAGGTGGTTTTGTCGCTGTTAATGATGATGGTATAGAGTTTTTTATGCCTAGATCGCAAAGCGGATTTAAAGACCCAAATCAAGCTATGAATAAGAGCTTTAAAGTCAAAGTAATTAAGATTGATAAGGAAAATCAAAGCATTGTAGTCTCACGCAAAAAGCTAGTTGATGAAGATAGAAAAAAGCGTAAAGAGATAGTATCTACAATCTTAGAAAATAAAGATATAATAGAAGGCACAATCAAAAAAATTACAACATATGGAATGTTTGTAGATGTAGGTGGAATAGATGGCTTAGTCCATTATAGCGAGATTAGCTATAAAGGTCCAGTAAATCCAAATACTCTATATAAAGAGGGTGATAAGGTAGATGTCAAAATTATTAAATATGATAATGAGAAAAAGCATCTATCGCTATCTATTAAAGCAGCGGCTCCAGACCCATGGGAAGAGATCAAAGATGGCTTAGAGGTAGGAGATACTATTAAGGTAACTGTAAGTAATATCGAGCCTTATGGGGCTTTTGTTGATTTGGGTAATGATATTGAAGGCTTTTTACACATTAGCGAAATTTCTTGGGATAAAAATATAAAAAATCCTAAAGATTTCATCAAAGAAAATGAAGAGTTAGATGTAGAGGTTATAGAGATTAACCCAGCTAGTCGTCGCCTAAGAGTAAGTCTTAAAAATTTATTACCAAAACCATTTGATGAGTTTAGCTCTAAATTTAAAGAAGGAGATGTGGTAAAAGGTATAGTAACTACTCTTACTAATTTTGGTGCTTTTGTAAGAGTAGGCGGATTAGAGGGCTTATTACATAATGAAGACTCATCTTGGGATAGAAATGATAAGTGTAAAGATATGTTTAAAGCTGGCGATGAAGTAGAGGTAAAAATCATTAAAATTGATCCAAAAGAGCAAAAAATCTCTTTAAGCCAAAAAGATTTAAAAGCTAGCCCGGCTATGGAATATGCTAGATCTCACTCTATAGGCGATATTGTAAGTGGAACTATAAGAGATATTAAAGATTTTGGTATATTTGTAAGCTTAGATGGCAATGTCGATGCTCTAATTAGAAAAGAAGATATAGGCTCACTTGATATTGATTCTTTAAAAATTGGAGATAGCATAGAGGCGGCTATTGCTTTTATTGATGAGAAAAAGAATAGAATTCGCCTAAGCGTAAAAAGATTAGCTAAACAAAAAGAGCGTGAAGTCTTAAATGAGATTAATGATGATGATAAAATGACGCTCGGTGATATTATTAAAGAGCAGTTAGCATAATTGAGTTATGAAAACTAACAGCCTTTATCTTATTTTAGCTGTTATATTTGTAGTAGTTTTTGGTGGATTGATAGCCTTGTTTGCTTATGCAAATTCGGGGCTATCCTCTCCTTTAGCGACAGCTACTAGTAGTGATATAAATTTAGAGTATAACTATCAAAAATCAGGTAATTGGCTAGAGAAGATTGCAGAGTTTAAAAATAATAACTCTGTATTGCCTACAAATTTAATGATAATTAAGATAGATGATAAGAAGATTGCTGATAATAAGCCTACTAAGCAATATATATTAATTATCAATAGATGTGATTTTTATTCTATGTTTTGTATAAATAGAGTTTTTAAAGATTTTAATCTAAATTTCACAATTGTAAAAGATGGTGATATGGCTAATATTTATATACAAACAGATGATAAAGATATGGTTTTAAATGCAGTTAATGGACTCAAAAAATACAATATTCATACAACTTTAAAGGAAATTAACCTATGAAAACAGTTATAGTATGCGATGCTATTCATCCAGTTGGTTTTGAAATTTTAAATGCTCAAAAAGATATCAAAGTTATAGATGCTGTAGATACACCAAAAGATAAGCTTTTAGAGATTTTAGGCGAAGCTGATGTGGCGATTACTCGTAGCTCTACTGATTGTGGTGAGAAATTTATAAATGCAGCTACAAAATTAAAAGCCTTAGTTCGTGCTGGTGTAGGTGTGGATAATGTGGATATAGATGGCTTTTCTAAAAAGGGCATTATAGTTATGAATGTACCAACTGCAAATACAATTGCGGCTGTTGAAATGACTATGTGCCATCTGTTAAATAGTGCTAGAAATTATATTAATTCAGTAAATGACTTGCAGCAAAATCGTGTTTGGAAGCGTGAAAAATGGTATGGTAATGAGCTTTATGGCAAGACTTTAGGCGTAATTGGTTTTGGTAATATCGGCTCAAGAGTAGCATATAGAAGTCTTGCTTTTGGTATGAAGGTTATAGCCTATGATCCATATATCGATCCTAGCAAGGCTACAGATATGGGGGCTACATATACTACGAATTTTGATGATATTTTGGGTTGTGATTTCATCACTATTCACACACCAAAAAATAAAGAGACTACAAATATGGTAGATGAAGAGCAGATTGCTAAGATGAAAGATGGAGTAAGGCTTATCAATTGCGCTCGTGGTGGCTTATATAATGAAGAGGCTCTTTATAAGAATTTAAAAAGTGGTAAAATAACATATGCTGGTATCGATGTGTTTGTTAAAGAGCCTGGCAATGACCATCAGCTACTAGAGCTTAGCAATGTAAGTGCTACTCCGCACCTAGGTGCTAACACATATGAATCACAAAAAAATATCGCCATTGATGCAGCAGAGCAGGCTATTAGCGCAGCAAGGGGTATTTGCTATCCAAATGCTCTAAATTTACCTATTAAAGTAGAGGATTTACCTTTGTTTGTGGCTCCTTATACAGAGCTTTTACCTAAGATGGCATATTTTGCCTCTCAGCTTAGCGGTAAAAAGCAGATTAAAGCTATTAGATTGGAGCTTGAAGGAGAGGTATCAGATTACGCTGAAGCTATGCTATCTTTTGGCATCGCTGGTGCTTTAAAAGATGTTTTAGGTGATACTATAAATTATGAAAACGCCACGCTAAAAGCAGCTGAAAAGGGTATTGAAGTATCTACTAATGTAGTGCCAACAAGTGGATATAAGAGCAAATTAACAATCAAGCTAATCACAGATGAGGACTCTGTGAGCGTAGGTGGCACTGTTTTTAGCGAAACAGAGCAAAGAATAGTAAGCGTAAATGGCTTTAAGACTGATTTTAAGCCAAAAGGTAGAATGATAGTATTTAAAAATCGTGATATACCAGGCGTTATTAGCGATATTAGCGGAATTCTAGCAAAAGCTAAGATTAATATTGCTGATTTTAGATTAGGTAGAGATAATGATGGCTTTGCCCTAGCTGTTATATTAGTAGATGAGGATATTAACAAAGATATACTAGACCAGCTAAATGCACTTGATGCGTGTGTGTGGGCTAGATATGCAGTATTAATTTAAAAGGAGAAAATATGGCAACATACTCTATGGGAGATTTAAAAAAGGGTTTAAAAATCGAAATTGATGGCAAACCTTATAAAATTGTCGAGTATCAACATGTAAAACCTGGCAAGGGTGCGGCATTTGTGCGTGTAAAAATCAAATCATTTGTCGATGGTAAGGTATTAGAAAAAACCTTCCACGCAGGCGATAAGTGTGAGGCTCCAAATTTAGTAGAAAAAGAGATGCAATATCTATATGATGATGGCGAATACTCTCAATTTATGGATGTTGAGTCATATGAGCAAGTAGCCATTGCTGATGAGGAGATAGGTGAAGCTAAAAAATGGATGATAGATGGAATGATGGTTCAAATCCTATTTCACAATGGCAAGGCAATTGGCGTAGAGGTGCCACAAGTTGTGGAGTTAAAAATAGTTGAAACTCAGCCAAATTTCAAAGGCGACACTCAAGGTAGCAATAAAAAACCAGCAACTCTAGAGAGCGGTGCTGTAGTTCAGATACCATTTCATGTGCTTGAGGGCGAGGTAATTCGTGTAGATACTGTGCGTGGCGAGTATATAGAAAGAGCAAATAAATAATCCCCCCCCCCCACTTTTTTAATCCTTGCAAATTTAATCTTTGCAAGGAAATTTTGATTAAGCAAATTTTAGGAGCACTTATGAAAAGATTGGCGTATGCTATTTTGTTAATTGCGTTGGCGCTTGGTGCGTATATTTTGGTAGATAATAGACTAAAAATTGCCAAATATAATTTTGACGCAAATAGCACGCTTGGAGCTGTGAATATAACAAGCTTTAAAGATGAATATAAAATTTTATATTTTGGCTATACATTCTGCCCTGATATTTGCCCTTCTACCCTTACTATTCTATCATCAGTAATCGATGAAATGGGGTTAAATGATAGGATTAAAGTTCTGTTTGTTACACTAGATTTACAAAGAGATAGCGAAAAGGAGTGCGATGAATTTGCTAAATATTTTTATTCAAATTCAGTATGTTTAAAGATGAAAGATGATGAGTTAAAAAGGGTAGTAGAGAATTATAACGCTAGATATAAGATTGTAAATTTACAAAATTCAGCTATGGATTATAGCGTGGCTCATAGCTCTTCACTCTATCTATTTCACAAAGATGGAAAATTTTATAAAGAGATCTCAAATTTAACCAAAGATGAGATAAGAAAAGAGATTTTGGGATTGACTAAAAATTAATCTTAACAAATCTATTTGTTTTATCAAATCTAAATGTTAATAGATTTTGCAAAATTCCAAAAAGACACATAAATGTGATAAAGCTACTTCCGCCATAGCTATAAAATGGAAGTGGAATCCCTACAACAGGCGCAAAACCTATAGTCATAAAGATATTGATACTAACATATATAAATATCAAAAGCGCCACAGCACTTACTGCGACTTTGATGAAATATTCATCTTTAAGCTTGTAATTTAAGCTCAAAAGATGGACAATCAAAAACCCATATAGCATAATAAGCCCAGCACCACCGATAAATCCATATCTCTCAACCGTATAAGCAAATATGAAATCGCTTGTAGCAATTGGTAGGAATTTAAATTTAGTTTGAGTTGCTTCATCTACGCTTTTACCAGTTATTCCGCCATTTCCGATTGCGATAATGCTCTGTCTTACTTGATAACTTGGTTTTTCGCTTATGAAATCAGCTATTCTCTTTTTTTGATAATCGTGTAAATTTTCGTATAATATTGGCGAACAAATCCCGATTAAAAGGGCTATGCTAATCCAAATTTTGCGATTTACTCCGATTATAAATAGCACTCCATATCCAGTGATTAATAGCATAAGTGCCGTGCCTAAATCTGGCTCTTTTAATATTAAAACAAATGGAAGCAGTATGTAAAAGCTAATTTTGATAAATTGCTTAAGATTATAGCCTTCATCATCTGGTGGAGTTTTTTTGATGATATAAGCAAGCATTAAGACAAAAGCAGGTTTCATAATCTCGCTTGGCTGGATTGTAAAGTTGATAAATGGAATTTCAATCCACCTTTGTGCTCCAAGCTTGCTAACGCCGACCAATTCTACGCTTAGTAGCAAAATTATATTTATCCAATATACGCTAGGGATGAGCCACTCAAGTTTGCGAATTGGTAATAAAAAAAATAGCAAAAACGCCCCAAAGCCAATTATCAAATATGCCACCATCTTAGCTGAGAGCATATCGCTAGCTTCGTTTATTAGGCTATATGAAAGAAATATGATTGGCAAAATAAGTGCTGGTTGAACATAGTCAAAATGTGTTAAGATTCTCTTATCTAATAGTATCAAAATTCAAACCTAAGCAAAATTTGGCTAAAATTCTAGCCAAAAAAGGGTTAATATTGACTGAATTTATATCTACAAATATCGCAAGGCTAGACCAAGAGCTGACATCTCATCTTAATATTTCACGAAATCAAGTGATAAATTTAATCAAAAGCGCAAATGTAAGCGTAAATGATAAGGTGGTAAAAAAAGCTGGATTTAATCTAAATTTAGGCGATAAAATCACGATAAATCAAGCTAAAATCACTCAAATTCAAAGCGAATTTAAAGCTGAGTTTGATATAGAAATCATATATGAAGATGATGATATTTTGGTAATTAATAAGCCAATTAATATCACAGTCCATCCAGCTCCAAGCGTCAAAGAAGCCACGCTTGTAGAGTGGCTAAAGCAAAATGGCTACACGCTTTCAAATTTAGCCTCTCAAGAGCGTGCTGGAATAGTCCATAGGCTAGATAAAGGCACTAGCGGAGTGATGGTAGTGGCTAAAAATAATGAATCTCACGCAAATTTAAGCTCTCAATTAAGCAGTAGAGATATGGGTAGAATTTATTTAGCACTTTGTGATTTGCCTCTTAAGGAAAATTGTATTATAAATAGACCAATTGGTAGGCATATGCAAAATAGATTAAAAAATGCCGTAATAAGTGGTGCAAAGCCTTCTAAATCAGCATTTGCTAATATTTTAACAAGCGAAAATAAGATGGTAAATTTGATCGCTGCGAAGCTATTTACTGGGCGAACTCATCAGATTAGGGTGCATTTAGCAAGTATAAATCGTCATATTTTAGGAGATGATTTATATGGTTTTAAGAGCAATAATGATAAAATAGGCAGAATTTTTTTACACGCATATATTTTGAGATTAATTCATCCTAGAAGTGGTCAAATTATGGAATTTAAAGCCCCTTTGCCTAATGAATTTTATGAGCGTATTGGTAAGGAATTTAATAAGGAGATAGTAGATGAGAGTATTGGTGTTTTGTGTGATGTTTTTAGGGATATTTCTTGCTGGGTGTGTTACGAATAAAGCAACGCAGATAGATCCGAATTTGCCTATAGTAAATGAGCTAAAAACTATTAGCGATATGACTGAGATTGCTTTTGAGTGGCCATTGATGGCTGATGCAAATATCAGCGGATACTACCTATATCGCTCAAATCCAAATGATAATAATCAACTAAATGTAATAGCTAAGCTTGATGATAAATTCACCACCCATTATGTAGATAGTGCGTTAGCTCCATCAACTGAGTATCTATATGAGCTTAGGACATATAATGAGCTAGGCAATATCTCAGCACAAGGACAAAGAATCAGTGCTACAACTCAGCCTCTTATTGAGTCAGTTACATTTATTCAAGCTCTTTATGGTTTGCCAAATAAGATAAAAGTTTTATGGCGCCCCCATCCAGACCTTAGGGTGGCTTCATATATATTAGAAAAAAGCTCACTATCTAGTGATAGTTGGCACGAAGTAGCTCGTATAAATGGCAGGTTAAATGTAGAATATATAGATAATAGTGTTGAGCCAGGGCAGAATTATAGATATAGAATTTCAGTCAAAACCTATAGCGGTATCATATCAGCTCCTAGTAAGGTAGTAGATGCACAGACAAAGGCGTTACCAAATATGGTTATGAATTTAAGTGCTAGTGTGAATTTACCTAAAAAAATTATTTTGACTTGGGATCCAAATTCAAATGATGATTTTAATCACTATGCTATTTACCGTGCTACAAATGATATATTTCCTATGACAAAGGTTGCTACCACTTTAGATACGGCATATGAGGATTTGATTAATGATAATGGGGTGAATTATTATTATAAGGTTACAGCTGTAGATAGTGATGGCTTAGAAAGCCCACGCCAAAATAACGCAGTAGTCGGCTCAACTCTTCCAGCCCCTAAAGAGCCGCTATTTAGCTCAGCTGGATTTAATGGCTCATCTGTGGAGCTTAGCTGGAATCAAGGTAGTGATTTAAGAGCTGTAAAATACAAAATTACAAAATCAAGCAGTGAAGGCGAGAATATAATTTATGATATAAATTCTCAAACTTATAGCGATTTTGAAGTTAGAAGAGGCGTAGAATATACATATAAAATTCAAGCCATAGATGAGTTTGGCTTAGAGTCTAAATATAGTCAAAAAGCAGTGGTGATAACTAAATAATGCCAAATTTTTTAGCTAAGAATTTAAAAGATATTAAACTTCCAGTATCATTGGATGGGGTGGAGTTTATCTGGGAGGCTATAAATGGCGATGAGAAGTTAGTATATACTAAAGCTTTAGATTGTGAATTTTGCCTTGTGGTAAAAAATAGCGGCGACAAATATGTAATTAAGTGCGATAAACTCTCAAGACCAGCCAATCTTAAGGCTATACAAAAGGCATTAATAGCATATAAAGATCTATTTGCTACTGATGTTATTAGTCAGGCTATAGCATTAAAAGAGTCTAAAAATAGCAGTTATAATCAGTATATAATAAGCAGCGATGAGCTTTTAAGCAGATTAGATGGTTGTGAGTATAAGAGTATTTTTGTAGAGATTGGATTTGGTAGTGGTAGGCATCTACTATATCAAGCTAAAGAGAACCCAAATACACTAATAATAGGTATAGAGGTGTATAAACCAGCTTGTATGCAAGTAGAAAATTTAGCTAGAATTAATGGGTTAAATAATATTTTATTACTAAATTTAGATGCTAGACTTGTGATGAGCTTATTAAAATCAAATAGCATTGATAGGCTATTTTTACACTTTCCAGTGCCATGGACAAAGAGTAAGATGAGACGAGTAGTAAGCGAACAATTTGCTATGGAGACTAAGCGTATATTAAAAGATGGTGGCAAATTTGAGCTAAGAAGTGATGATAGAGAGTATAGTGATTATACCATTAGTTGCTTTATGGATTTACAAATTTCAAATATACAGATATATAAAAATAGATTTTTAGAAATATCAAGCAAATATGAAGATAGATGGATAAGGCAAAATAAGGATATTTATGATGTGATCTACTCATTTTATGGTAGTAGTGATGAGCTAAATTTGGAGTGTGAATTTGAGTTTGATAGGCCAAATTTGGAGCAGATAAAATCAAATTTTACCAATAAAACTATCAAAAATAGCGATCATTTTATACATTTAGAGCGAATTTATACGCTTTGTGATGGATCTATTTTATTAAGGGTGGCATTTGGCTCATTTTATAGACCCGAGCATAGATATTTAATAATAACAAAAGATAGTATCTCATATCTATTTAAAAAGCCATTACTAACCATAGAAAATATCAAAGCTCATAAGAATTTAGAGGATATGCTAAGATGCGTCACATTGTAGAAGCTAGAGATTTGGTTTTAGAGTATGATAAAAGCTTTAAGGTTATAAATGGTGCTAGTTTTAATATAAATGTAAATGATTTTGTGTTTATAACTGGTAAAAGTGGTAGTGGCAAATCCACCTTAATCCGCTCAATGTATGGGGATATGAATATTAGTGGGGGTAGCTTAAATGTCTGTTTGAGTGAGCTAAAGGGTATTAGTAGATCTGCTTTAGCACTTCTTCGCCAAAGGGTTGGGATAATATTTCAAGATTTTAGACTTATAAATGAGTGGAATGTAGAGCGAAATGTGATGCTACCGCTAATAATCAAAGGCTACAATCAAAGCGTGTGTAAAAAACAGGCTGCAAAGCTATTAAATCATGTAAATTTACTTCATAAAGCTGATAAATTTCCACTTGAGCTAAGCGGTGGAGAACAGCAAAGAGTAGCGATGGCAAGAGCCTTAGCACACAATCCTCAACTTCTTTTATGCGATGAGCCTACTGGGAGCTTGGATGAGTATTCAAGCGATGTTATCTGGTCGCTCCTTCGCTCAGCAAAAGAGGGGCTTGGGACTTGCGTGGTGGTTGTTACACATAAGATCCCTTCAGGCTTAAGAATGCACTATCGCCATTTTGAGCTATCTAATGGAGAGATAAATGAGATCATTTAAGAGTCATATTAGCGTTATTTTCCCACTTCTTATCTTGCTTTTTGCTATTGAATTTAGCTTAATGCTTGGTAAATTTGTGAGTGATTATGAGCTAAAAATGGCAAATGATTATAATATAGTAGTTGTATCAGAAGTGGAGTTAAATGATAATATGCTAATTCCGGTTATACCGACATTTGCTTCACTTTCTACGCTTGATGCGAATTTGGTTTTAAATCGTCTTAAAAATGATATATCAGCTAAAAATATATCCGTATTAAAGAGCGTTTTACCAAGATTTTACTCCCTTAAATTGACTAAATTTCCATCTAAGGAAACTATGATGGATATAAAGACAAATTTAGTTAAAATCCAAGGCATAAAGCGAGTAGAGACATTTTCTAAAACGCACGATCAAGTCTATAATATGCTAATTTTATCTAAAAGCCTAGCTGGGTATTTTGCTATTTTGGTTGGGCTTTTGGGGCTTGTTTTGGTATTTAAGCAGATGAGAATTTGGCTTTATGAGCATCGTAGGAGAGTTGAGATTATGACGCTTTTTGGTGCGCCATATTGGCTAAAATCAGCTATGCTTTACAAACTTGCAATTGTAGATAGCATTATAGCCACTACTCTTGTTGTGATCTTTTATGCTATTTTTCCAGCACTTCCAAGCTTTAAAAGTGCGATTTTTGCCATTGGATTTGACCAGCCAAATTTAGATTTGCTAAGTGATGCGGCAATTTTATTTGGTGCATCAGTTGTGGTTTCTATTGTTGCAGTTAGCTTGGTTATGATGTTTTCAAGGCGTAGATAATGCGATTTTTACTACTTATTGCTCTATTTTTTAATGCTATTTTTGCCTCAAATGTCTCACAAAAGATTAAAGATCAAAAAGATAGCATAAGCTCAGCTAAAAAATTAGAAAATCAGATAAATAAAAAACTAGAAGAGTTAGCTATCGATATTATCGCTGGTAATAAGGCTGTAGAGAATACCGCTAAGCAAATTAGTGAGCTATCGCAGCAAGTTAAAGCCTTAGAAGATAGTGCTCATAGTGCAAATATCGAGCTTGATAAGCTTACAAGCCAAAATGGGGAGCTTATTAAGAGTCAAAAAGATATGGAGCTTAGGATGGTAAAGATTATTAGCGAGGATTTTGCTTATGATCTTGTCGTGCCAAATGATTATTCAGAGAGCCAAGATAGCATTATCGCTACTGAAATTTTGCTAAATTTAAATAGCGTGATGAGTAGTGAGTTTAAAAAATTAGCTCAAGATTACGAAGAGACAACTAATCTTATAAAATCACAATCAAAAAAGATAGAATCTATAAAATTTGACCTTAGAGAATTTCGCCAAAAACAAGCTTCGCTCAAATCCTTGCAAAATAAGCAAAAAAGAGAGTTAGAGATTTTAAATCAAGATAAAAATATCTACTCTAAGAAGTTAAATGATATTAAAAAGCAACAAGATGAGATGAGAAAGACGCTTGAGAATTTACAAATTTTAGCCGCAAAACCAAAAGAGGAGCCTAAAAAACAAGCCAAAGAGCAAACTACAGCTAAAAGCGATGATGTCAGAATGATAGGCTCAAGCTATCAAGCTGGAAATGTAAAGAGATATAATGGGGCTAAAACTATTGCGCCTTTGGATAAATTTAGCGTTAAACAGAAATTTGGCGATTATATAGATCCAGTTTATAATATTAAAATTTTTAATGAATCTGTTGTATTACGCTCAGCTACTACTGATGCTAGGGTTAAAAATGTATTAGCTGGGACTATAGTTTTTGCTAAGCAAACACCTGTGCTTGATAAGGTTGTAATAGTAGAAAATGGTAATGGAATTCATACTATTTACGCACATCTTGATAAGATCGCTCCTACGATTAAGGTAGGTCAAAAGGTCAAAAAAGGCTATGTAATTGGACGAGTTAAGCAAGATTTGACATTTGAAGTAACACAGAAAAATTATCACATAAATCCGCTAGAGCTGATCGCTATGAATTGATGGATTTAAATTTGATTATTAATTAATGCGTTTTTTAATTTGTTTTAGATATAATTGCCAAATTTTATGGAGATAGCAATGAGTAAGAATAAGCGAATTTTAGTTAAATTTTCTGGGGAAGCACTAGCTGGCGGTAATGGATTTGGGATTGATTCTCATATTTTAAGATATATTGCTGGGGAGATTAAGTCGCTAGTTAATAATGGCATCGAAGTTGGCATTGTAATTGGTGGTGGCAATATAATTCGTGGTGTGAGTGCTGCTGAGGGCGGTATCATTAAAAGAACTAGTGGCGATCATATGGGTATGCTAGCTACTGTGATTAATGCTATTGCTATGCGTGAAGCTTTGGAGCACTCTGGGCTTGATGTAAGAGTCCAAAGTGCAATTAAGATGGAGGCTATTTGTGAGACATTTATTACAGGTAGGGCTCAAAGACATTTGGAGAAAAAAAGGGTTGTGATATTTGCTGCTGGGACGGGAAATCCATTTTTTACTACTGATACTGCTGCGACTTTAAGAGCAATTGAGATAAATGCAGATATGATTATCAAAGCTACAAAGGTAAATGGCGTATATGATAAGGATCCGATGAAATTTAATGACGCAAAACTTCTAAATGAGCTAAGTTATGAAAGAGCTATGGAGGATAATATCAAGGTTATGGATGATACTGCTATTGCTTTAGCTAAGGATAACTCTTTACCAATTATAGTTTGTAATATGTTTGAAGATGGTAATTTATTGAAAATTGCAAACGGAGATTATACTAACTGCTCGATAGTTAAGAATTTATAAGAAAGGAAGATAATGAGAATAGAAGAGATAGCGGCTAAGGCTTTAGAAGCTGTGGGCGATGATAGATATAAATTAGCACTTTTAGTGGCTAAAAGAGCTGAAGCTTTAGCAAATGGGGCGCAAATTTTAGTAGATATAAACACACAAAAGATGAAATATACTGATATTGCGCTTTTAGAGATAGCTTATGGTAAAATTGCTTTAGAGGGAATAGTTGAATCAAATAGATAGCGAGCAGCTCTTAGAGCAGCTTATTGATGATGTTGTCTGTGCTAAAAGCATAGAATCGGCAAAAGATGTTTTATACTCTGTGGCTAAGCCAACTGGAATGCTTTTAAAGGCTGTTGATTACTGCGTTAGATTGCATGATGGGCAGTTTAGAAAAAGTGGTGAGCCATACTCCATTCATCCTATTTTGGTATGTTCATTTGTAGCACATATGGGTGGCGATGAGAGTATGCTTATTGCCGCTTTACTCCATGATGTGGTAGAGGATACTGAATGCACTGAAGAGGAGTTGCAATTTGAGTTTGGTGAAGAGGTTGCGGTGCTTGTGCGTGGTCTTACGAAGATTGTGGCAATTAGAGAAAATGAGCTTATTAGCTCTAGTTCTAATGAGAAGTTAGCAGCTTCAGCTTTGACATTTAGAAAGATGCTTTTAGTATCTATAGAAGATGTTAGGGTTTTGATTATCAAGCTTTGTGATAGATTACACAATATGCTAACTTTGGATGTATTAAGACCAGAAAAGCAAAAGAGAATTTCAGAAGAGACCTTGGTGGTGTATGCGCCAATTGCTCATAGACTCGGTATATCATCTATTAAGAATATATTAGAGGATTTAAGCTTTAAATATGTTATGCCTAAAGAGTATGCCGGGATAGAGTCATATATAAATGAGCATAAGCAACAACTTCAATTAAAGATAAATTCATTTAGCCAAAAGGTTAGCGAAAAGCTTTTGGCAAATGGCTTTTCTGAAGATAGCTTTGTTGTGCAAAAGAGAATTAAGCACTACTACTCAATATATCTTAAAATGCAACGAAAAGGGATAAGCTTAGAAGAGGTTTTGGATCTTTTAGCCGTTAGAATTTTAGTCCATAATCCAAAGGATTGCTATTTAGCACTTGGGATTATACATATGAATTTTAATCCATTAATATCAAGATTTAAAGATTATATCGCCTTGCCAAAGCAAAATGGATATCAAACTATCCACACAACGATCTTTGATGATAAATCTATTATAGAAGCTCAAATTCGCTCATTTGACATGCATAAAACCGCAGAGTATGGGGTGGCGGCTCATTGGAAGTATAAAAGCGGTGGCTTGGTATCGCCTAAGCTTGATTGGCTAAGTGACATTAAAGCTCAAGAGAGCGATGATAAGAGCATTGAGGATCTATATGAGTATGCTAAGGATAGCTTATATGTAGAAGATATCGCTGTATATTCTCCAAAAGGTGGGATTTTCACACTTCCTAGGGGTGCTACGGCTTTGGATTATGCGTATGAAATTCACTCCGAAGTTGGTTTGCATGCTAAAGAAGCTTATATAAATAGGATAAAAGTCCCTTTATTAACCGAGTTAAAAAATGGAGATATAGTCCGCATTGTCACAGGAGATGAGGCCAAATATCGTTGTAGTTGGCTTGATAGTGTTAAGACTGGGAAGGCTAGGGCGACTATTAGAAGTTTTTGTCGCCAAAAGTTGCGTGATATAAACTATCAAGTATCGATTGATATATTATCTGCTATATTTAATGTTAGCAATGATAGAATTTTAGATTGGTTAGAAAAAGAAGGATTAAGTAAGAAGATTTCTAAGATTGCTACAGATTCTGTATATCTAAAAGAGGTTGTTCAAATTCTAGATACGCACTCTAAAAAAGATAAGCTATTTTCTCTTAAATTTGGTGATAAACACGAGATTAAAAAGCAGAAATTTGACAATATAGTGGTATATTCAAATTTCGCTATTAAGAGTGTGGATTTTGATTATTGTTGTAATCCAAAACGGGGCGATGATATTATAGGATTTAGAAATGGTAGTAATGTTACAGTTCATCACAAGCTATGTGAAAGAGCTGCTAAGTTGATGAGTGATAAAGAGGAGATGATCTTTGTCAAATGGACAAGAAATGCTCCACATAGATATAAGGTTATTTTAAGCATTGAAAATAAAAGGGGAAGTTTGGCTGAATTTTTAACCTATTTGGCTAAGCTAAATGTCGATTTGGTTACTATTACGCTTAGTGAAAGTGATGATTTGATAGCGGCTGATTATTTTGATGTGGTAATAGAGCTTAGTGATAATTTAGATAGTTCAGTGATTAAAGATAAGCTAAAAGATCGCTATAAGATAGCTGAATTTAGCTCACTAAGTGATGCATATAAAAATTAAGGAAGATTATGATAGCTAAAATTATGAGTGAAATTAGGCGTGGAACTGCTGAGATAATTGATTATGAGCGTATTGAGAAATTAGTCAAAAATTACTATGAAAATGGCAAAAATTTCTATATCAAAGCTGGATTTGACCCTACAGCTCCAGATCTTCACTTAGGTCATACAGTGGTGCTAAATAAGATGAGATTGCTCCAAGAGCACGGCGGTATCGTGCAGTTTTTGATAGGGGATTTTACTGCTAAAATTGGAGATCCAACTGGCAAGAGTGCTACTAGAAAGATTTTAAGCGATGAGGTTATAGCTCAAAATGCTAAAACCTATAAAGAGCAGGTATTTAAAATTTTAGATGAGAATAAGACTGAAGTTATGTTTAATTCAGCTTGGCTAAATAATCTTGGAGCTGATGGATTGATCGCACTTGCTAGCACATTTAATGTAGCTAGAATGCTTGAGCGTGATGATTTTACTAAACGATATAAGGCTGAGACTCCAATTGCTATTAGCGAGTTTTTGTATCCATTATTACAAGGATATGATAGCGTAGCGATGAAGTGCGATATAGAGATGGGTGGAACGGATCAAAAATTTAATCTCTTAATGGGTAGAACTCTTGGTAGAACATATAATATCGGCAAAGAGCAAGCTATCATTATGATGCCACTTCTTGTGGGTCTTGATGGGGTTAATAAGATGAGTAAGAGTCTTGGTAATTATATTGGTGTTACTGAGTTGGCCAATGATATTTTTGCCAAAACTTTAAGCATTAGCGATGATCTTATGTGGGTTTGGTATGAGCTACTTAGTAGTTTAAGTATCGATGAGATTGATAAGCTTAAAAGTGATGTAAAAAGTGGAGCTTTACACCCTAAGGTTGCTAAGGAGAATTTAGCTCTAGAGTTAGCAGCTAGATTTAACACTAAAGAAGCAGCTATGGAAGCTATGAAGGAGTTTAATAGAGTTTATGCTAAGGGCGAATTGCCAAGCGATATGGCTAAATTTGAGATTAATGCTGATGATGTTTGGATAGTAGAAGCACTTAGTTTATGTAAGTTAGTTGGGTCAAATTCAGATGCTCGTCGCCACATTAAGGCAAATGCTGTAAGCATCAATCAAGCTAAGATTAGCGATGAACAGCTTAGACTTTCTAAGGGTGAGTATGTATTACAAGTTGGTAAAAAAGCTTATGCTAGATTAGAGGTAAAATAATGGAATTAAAGAGTTTAAAGATTGGAAAATATGTAATCAAATATCCCATAATTCAAGGTGGTATGGGTCTTGGTATAAGCTGGAATAAATTAGCTGGTAATGTAAGCTTAAATGGCGGTTTGGGCGTTATAAGCTCTGTTGGTACTGGGTATTATGAGCATAGGGCCCATATCACCAAAGAGTTAAATTCAAAGCCATATGATAGTGTGAATTTCTACTCTAGAGAGGGGTTTAAAGCTATAATCGATAACGCTCGTAAAATTTGTGGCGATAGACCGCTAGCGGCAAATATAATGTGTGCTAGTAATGATTATGCTAGGATTGTAAAAGATGCTTGTGAGCATGGTATAAATATCATAATTTCAGGGGCTGGACTTCCTACAAATTTACCTGAGCTTACTAAGGGGTTTGCTGATGTAGCTTTGGTGCCAATTATAAGCTCTGCTAAAGCTCTAAAAATAATTTGTAAAAGGTGGTATGATCGCTATAATAGACTACCTGATGCGGTTGTGCTAGAAGGGCCACTTAGTGGGGGACATCAAGGTTTTACATATGAGCAGTGCCTAGATCCAAATTATCAGCTTGAGAATTTGATTAAGCCAGTAGTTGATGAGGCAACTAGATGGGCTGATATAAAAAAAGAGCAAATTCCGGTAGTAGCAGCTGGTGGGATCTGGGATCATGATGATATTGCTAAGGTTATTAATCTTGGAGCAAGTGGCGTTCAGATGGGAACTAGATTTATAGGAACCTATGAGTGTGATGCTGCGGATGGATTTAAAGAGGTATTACTCGCTGCTAAAAAAGAGGATATTAGGCTTATTAAAAGCCCAGTTGGATACCCAGCTCGTGGAATTCAGACAAATTTGCTTGATTTAGTAGATAAAAAAGCTGGACCAAAAATCCAATGTATAAGCAACTGCGTAGCCCCATGTCAAAGAGGCAAAGAGGCTAAGCAAGTTGGATATTGTATCGCTGATAGGCTATATGACGCAGTAAGCGGTAATAAGGAGACTGGGCTATTTTTCAGCGGGGCAAATGGGTATAGACTAAATGAGATAATTAGCGTTAAAGAGCTTATAAAAAAGTTGGTTTATGGGGAAAATAGTTAAGCTTTTATTACCATTTATTCTTGTTGTTTTTGCCTTTGGTGGTGTGTTTGATGATTTTGATAATAAATTTACTAAGGCAAATAAACAAGATAGAGTTCAAATTTACCACGAGCTAAAGGGCGTATATCTTAATTCTATATTAAATGATAATGACAAATTAAAATTAGAGAGCTTAAAAAGATTAGTTAGTGGCGGGAAGATTCTTAAGGTAGATTATAGCGTTTATGCTAAGGAGCTAAGTAGCATACAAGCCCAAAATACCGCAATCAAAGATAGTCTAAAGCCAAAAATCGCCACTAAAAATAGCATTAAAGAGAGCAAGAATAATCAAAAAAATAAAAGCGGTGATATAACCTATAAAGTCCTATCTATATCATCTTCTAAAACCACTTTTATTTTGAATTTAAATAGTAATAGTAGTGATTTAAATATCAAATCATCACAGCTTAATCAGAATAAAACATATCGCAAAATATTTGATTTTAATGGAGTATTAACTACAAGTTATAAGAATAAAAAGGATCAAATCTCAGATCAAATCAGAATAGCTCAGTTTAATAAAGAGATAGTTAGAGTTGTTTTTACTGATGATAAATCGCAAGATATTGAGTATAAATTAAGCGGTAATAGCGTTATTTTTACTATAAAATCAGCTAAAAATTCAAACTCCAATATAAAAGTAACTACACCAAAAACCACCACCACAAAAAAATCTACACAAAAAAGCGATAACGCTCAAAAAGCTACCGCACAACCCATAAAGACAAATTCAGGTAAAAATAAGATTGTAGTTTTAGATGCTGGACATGGCGGTAAGGACGCTGGAGCTGTAGGTAAAAATAAATTATATGAGAAAAATGTTGTTTTAAATATAGCCTTAGAGGCTGGAAGGATCTTAAAAAATCGTGGTTATAAGGTGTATTATACAAGAAGTAGCGATAAATTTATAAATCTTAGAAATCGCACAAGCTTTGCTAATGAGAAAAAAGCTGATATATTCATCTCAATCCACGCAAATGCCGCCCCAAATGAGAAAAAAGCTAAAGAGATGCAAGGCATTGAGACCTATTTTTTAAGTCCAACTAGAAGTGAGCGAAGCATGCAAGCTGCAAATTTAGAGAATAAAGCTGATACCGATGAGATGAACTATTTTACCAAAATTAGTTATCTAAATTTTTTAAACCGAGAGAAGATTATCGCTTCTAATAAGCTTGCTATTGATGTTCAATCCAATCTCTTAGGTGCGGTCAAATCTAAATTTAAAGTAGTAGATGGCGGGGTAAGAGAGGCGCCATTTTGGGTTTTGGTGGGGGCTTTGATGCCTGCTGTATTGATAGAAGCTGGATATATAACCCATACAAATGACCATAAATTGCTATCAGATAAAAACTACACTAACAAAATTGCTCTTGGGATAGCAAATGGAATTGATGATTATTTTGCGAAAAATCAATGATTGAGTATATTAATAATACGCTTTATAGCTCTAAATTTGATGATATATACTTTAATACTTATGAGCCACTTAAGGAGTGCAAATACGCTTATAGTAGCGCTTTGGAGCAGATAGATAATGATGAAATAGTAGTAGCTGAGGCTGGATTTGGCACGGGGCTAAATCTCTTTTGTACTATTGAAAAATTCAAAACCCTAAACAAAAAAAGCCTTCACTATATCGCAGTTGAGAAGTATCCATTTAGCAAGGATGAGCTAACTACTATCTATAGAGAGCTTGGGCTTGGTGGCGATATTTATGATGAGTTTTTAGATAGTTATTATATTATTAAAAATTCGCTTTTGCGTATATATTTGCTAAATTCAACCATTATTGTTGATCTATATTTTGGCGATATTTTGGAGTTTTTAGATGAGTGCGAGTTTAGGGCTGATATTTGGTATTTAGATGGATTTGCTCCAAGTAAAAATCCGCAAATGTGGAGCGAAGAGTTTTTATCAAATTTAGCCGCTTACTCTAGTGAAAATGCGGTTATTAGAAGCTTTAGCTGCGCTAGAGTGGTGCGTGATAGACTTAGTCAAAATGGATTTGAAGTTAGCAAGATTAAGGGCTATCATAAAAAGCGAGAGATGCTACAAGCCATTTGTGTAACGCCAAAGAGTAGGGTTAAAAAGGAAATTTGGTTTGAGCCGCCAAAGATAGCTAAGCCAAAAAGCGTTTTGGTAGTTGGTGCTGGTATTGCTGGATTATCCATCGCTACGCTATTTAGCAAAGCTGGATTTGATGTCATTGTGGCTGAGAGTGCTAGTAGCTCAGCTCAAGGTGCTAGCTCAAATTTAGCTGGTGTTTGTGCGCCACTGATTACTCAGCCTGGAGTGATTTTAGGTGATATGCATATTAGCTCATTTTTATTATCAAGGCAGTTTTATAAGAGATTTGGTGGTGAATTTGTAGATTTTTGCGGTTGTGATGAGTATTTGATAAGTGATAAAATGGCGGCTAAATTTAACCATAAAAGCGAGTTTTTTACCATTTTTAATGATATATATCCTAGGGCAAATATCGATCTTGCTATGCAAATTATGCCTAAAAATCTTTCTCAAAGCCTAGCTAGCAAGCTAAATATTTGCTATGGCTATGAGTATAAATCCCTTAAATATCAAAATGGTAGCTATGAGGTTGAATTTAATAATTTAAATATTATTAAAGCGGATTTAGTGATTTTTGCTAATGGTAATAGGGCAAGGGAGCTTTTTTTAGGTGAGTTTAATGACCCATATATGCAACTTAGCAGTGTTCGAGGGCAGACTACATTAGTTAGTGAGTTTATCAAGCTTGATAGACCACTTAGTGCTAGAGGGTATATAACCAAAGCAGTAGATAAAATCCAGCTAATTGGTGCTAGCTATGCTAGAGGCGATGAGTATGCCTTGCCTAGAAGTAGCGATGATGATGGGAATTTGGCTTTAGTGAGTGAATTTATCGATAGAAAAGATATAGATATAATTGGCTCAAATGTTGGATTTAGAGGCTATAGTGGCGATAGATTTCCTATAATTGGCGGAGTTCATAATGCGAGTAGATATATGCAAATTTATAGCTCACTTCTATGGACAAAGGGCAAACTAACCCATCAAGATCCGATCTATCACCCAAATATTTTAATCAGTGCAGCTCATGGCTCAAGGGGGCTTAGCACGGCAATTATGGGTGCTAATATCTTGCTTGATATGGTTTTGGGGCGTCAAATTTGTGTTAAAAAATCGATATTACACGCCTTAAATCCATCGAGATTTCTAGTAAGAAAGCTAAAAAAAGGCTTAGTAAAACCAGCTGAAATTTCTACTAATTAGATAGGATTAGTAATTAATCTCTATTTTAATTTCATTTTGATAACCTAAAATGGTGGAAATCCACATAAATTTTAAGGGATTTGTGGCGATGAGAGCCACAAATTAAAATCTTTGTAAAATATCGTAATTTGTATTTCGTTTAGCTGGGAATTCGCCTATATCTTTGATTAGCTCTATCATTTGATCTTGGCTCATTCTATAGCTTGCACCGGCGGCTTTGACTACATTTTCTTCCATCATAGTGCTACCTAGGTCATTAGCACCAAATTTAAGCGCTAATTGTCCTATATATGAGCCTTGGGTTACCCAGCTACTTTGGATATTAGCAAAATTATCTAAAAATAGCCTTGATACTGCTAGTAGTCTTAAATATCTATTTGGAGATTGCTTTTTGATATTTGGTATCTCTTGGATTAGTTTTGTATTAGCTGATTGAAAACTCCATAAAATAAAAGCTCTAAATCCGCTAGTTTCATCTTGGAGATTGCGAATTTTATCTAAATGCTCTACTATCTCCTCATCGCTCTCAACTGTGCCAAACATCATTGTAGCCGTGCTTTTTACCCCAATTTTATGAGCCTCTTTATGTACCTCTAGCCAAGTATCGCTAGAGCACTTCTTAGGTGAGATTATATCGCGAACTCTATCGCTTAATATCTCAGCTCCAGCACCAGGAATGCTATATAATCCAGCATTTTTAAGTCTTGATAAGACTTCGCTAATTGAAATTTTAGAAACTCTAGCTATATAGTCTATCTCCACAGCAGAAAAGCCGTGAATATCGATATTTGGGTATTTTGTGGCGATATGAGAGACTAATTTTTCATACCAATCGATTTTGAGTTTTGGATGGACGCCACCTTGGAAGAGAATTTGCGTCCCGCCAATCTCTATTAGCTCATCAATCTTCTTATCAATCTCATCAAAGCTAAGCAAGTAAGCCTCATCTTCATTAACATGCTTATAAAACGCACAAAATTTACAATCCACCCAGCAAGTATTGGTATAATTAATATTTCTATCTACTATAAAAGTTGTGATTTTATCAGGATGAAGCTCTAATTTTTTAGCGCTTGCCATCTCTCCAAGCTCTCTTAAATCTCCATTTTTGATAAGGTTTAAAGCCTCATCAACGCTTAATCTACTCACGAAAATTCCTTAAATTTTTAGGCGATATTGTATCAAAAAGTGGCAAAATTCAAGCTTATTTATATAAATTTAGCTATAATTTTGGCTTTAAATTTAGCATTAGGTTAGTTGTGAAAAAGTATTACGCATTGCTTTGTTATAAGCCAAATTTGAGAATTTTAAGCTCTATACAATTTATATGTTATTTTGGAATGTGGTTTTCTCATACTGGGATTTTTACCCTTTTGATACAGATGTCAGCTCCTGTGTGGGCTATTACCTTAGCTGCTGCGATGGCCTTTATCCCAAATGTGCTTTTAGCCCCTATAAATGGCGTGATTGTAGATAGATTTAACCCTAAAAATTTAATGATGATAATGCTATTAATAGAGACTATTACCGTTTTTATGCTACTTTTTATAGATGATATTTCTTTGCTTTGGTTGCTTTTTATAATTATTTTTGTGCGTATGGGGGTAGGGGTTGTATATTTTCAAACTGAGATGAGTCTGCTGCCAAATTTAATGAGTAGGAAAAATCTAAAATTAGCAAATGAAATTCACTCCATCATCTGGGCTGTCTCATATACTGCTGGAATGGGGTTAGCTGGGATTTTTATCCACTATTTTGGGATTAAGGCGTCATTTTTGTTTGATTTTGGGCTATATATCTTTGGTATGCTGATTTTAACTCGTTTAAAAGCACCACAAATCATAAAAACCACCACTCAAAATATCCTAAAAATGATGATTGAGGGGTTAAGGTATATTAGATCAAATCCAGTTTTAATACATATAATATTGCTACACTCATTTGTAGGGGTTACGGCCTATGATAATTTAATCGCCCTTATGGCAAAATACGAGTATAAGGAGATTATGAGCATATCATTGATAATTGGATTTATGAATATGACAAGGGCGGTTTCTTTGGTTGTTGGTCCTATGGTTTTGAGCAAATTTACAAATGACAAAACGCTCATATGGCTATTTATTGGTGAATTTTTGGGGATTGGGCTGTGGGCTATTTTGCAGTTTAATTACTATTTGGGGCTTATAGGGCTTGTGGCGGCTGGATTTTGTACCTCTACTTTGTGGTCATATACATTTACAATGTTACAAAATAATTGCGATAAGAGATTTTATGGTAGGGTTATAGCTTATAAAGATATGGTGTATTATTTTATATCTGCTACCATATCTTTTGTGGTTGGACTTTTATATGAAAGTGGTGTGAGTCTAGCTATGATTACATTTTTGATGGCGATGATATTTTTGTTTGGGGCATTTTACTACCTTTATGTATATAGACACTATACTCTTTCATAATATGTACTAGATAGATCAACTACTTTATTATATAGATCGCAATAAGGTACCAAATCAGCATTACCAAAGTAAATTCTACCATATGGCTTTAGGATTTTAGCAAATCTCTCTATAGTTAAAAGTCGATAATTCTCATCAAAGTATATCATCATATTTCTAGATAAAATCACATCAAATTGCCCAAGAGAAAATAGAGAATCATCAAATATATTAATGGTTTTAAACTCTATCATCGGCATTAGATCTTGTTTGATTTGATACTCATTTTCATATTTTTTGAAGTATATCTCTTTTTGCGATTGCCTTAAATTTTTAACAGATCGCTCATTATACACGCCCTCTTTACATTTTTGGATCATTTGCGAGTTGATATCTATCCCGATAATTTTTAATTTATACCTATCTATTCCTATAATTTTAGATAAAATTCCAAGAGAATAGACCTCTTCACCGCTACTACATGGAGCACATAAAATTTTAACGCTATTTGTGCCGATACTAATGTTATTAGCATATTGAATGGCAGAGTTTAGCTGATTTAACTCACGCATAAAATATGTCTCATTTATTGTAATTAAATTTAAAATTTCCTGTCTTAAAGCTCTATCAAATTGAAATTTGCTACATATATCTTTCATACTATCTATATTTTTATTTTTAGCAAAACTAGCTATTTTATTTTTAACTATATCTTTTTTGCTTATTAGGTCATTTCCGCTAAATCTTTTAGCTAGTTCAATAAATTCTAAAATATCATTACTGCTACACTCAAATTCTCTCATACAATAAACCTTTGTAAATTTGTTTTAATCATATCTAAATTGCCAATTTCTAATTTTGGATTTATATCTTTAGCTCTTTTTGGCATTCCATAGACTATGGCTGATTGTTCGTTTTCTGCTATGCATTTAGCTCCAGCTTTATATAATTCATTTAATCCACTAGCTCCATCATCGCCTATACCAGTAAGCAAAATTCCCATCACATCAACGATCCTACATAGTGGTACAGCGGAGTTAAATAGCATATTTACATTTGGGTTATATGTGGTTGTAACTCCGCTTTGATCTATATTTGCCGTTAAAAGCTGATGATTTAGCATTATGCTATTTTGCTCACAAATATAAATTTTATTTTGTAATGTTATTTTATTATTTAGTAGCTCTACGCCTGATTTTAACTCTTGAGCCAACCCATTAGCAAATGAACCAACAAAATTTTTATTCATATGTTGAGCTATAACTACAGAGACATTTGATGGTAAGCTTATACCAGATAGCAACTTCTTTAAATGACCAGGACCACCAGTAGAAGCACCGATTAAGATTAGCTTTTGTTTCAAATTTTGCTCCAAAAATTAGATTGTGCGAAGTATAATATAATTAGGCTTAAAAGCCGTTTTATCTTTTTTAGATATAATTTTGCGATTAAGTTTATTTTAAAATCTGTAAGAAGGTTTATAGATGGTAGAAGACAGCAAAAATCCATATCAAGATATTGATGCGGTTTCTAAGAGTATGGGGGTACCGCCAGAGTATTTGGATTTTGATATTTTAGAGATATTTACTAGTTATAAAAATAATCAACAAGCCGAGTTTGCTCTAGCAGAAGATGTGTCTATTTTTGATGATGATGAGTTTTTCTTAGATGAGAATTTATCCATCATGCAAAGTTATAAGGTTAAATTTTATGATACTAGAGAAGATATTAGACCACACCTTCCAAAGATCACTCTAGGAGCAAATAAATACTCCACAAAGGTAGTAGCAACGATAAAAGAAGATACCTCAGTTAAATATACTCCGACATTTGAAAAAGAGCTGATAAATACAATTTATAAAAAAATGCTTAAGGCTGGATTTTTAATCGATTTAAGATGTAAAGATTTTAAAAAGAGAGTATCTAGGCTAACCTCAATTTTAAGAATAAATGAGATGATAGAAAAATCAGAGACTATTGTTGTAGCTACTGGCATTGATCCAGTGCTATCTATGGATGGTAAATTGCTAGTTTATTATAAAAATAATAATGATGATAGCAATAATGATGATAAAAAAAAGGGTAGAAGAGATATTGATAGGGGATTTTTAAGTGGTGTTATAGAGGGTGATTTGATAATGGAGTATATTAAGCCTACTATTGGCTCTTGTGGGCGTAGCTTAAAAGGGGATATTATCCCAGTAGAAGCTCCTAAAAACACTGAAGAGAATCAAATAATAGTAAGTCAAAATATCAAAGCAGAAGAGAGCGAAGATCATATCAAATATATAGCTCTTAAAAGTGGCTATGTAATTGAAGAGGGTAATAAATATGATATAAAAGAGGAGATAGATGTAGGGTCTGTAAATTTAAAATCTACTGGCTCGATTACTACAAGCTTGGATTCTGATGTTAGGATAAATATTAAAGAGAGTGATTATTTAAGCGATGCTATTGGTAGTGGTATGAAGGTTGAAACTAGCGAGGTTAGAGCTATTGGTAATGTCGCTAAAGATGCAGTAATCAAAGCTAAAAGCGTAGTAATAGAGGGTAATACTCACGCCCAATCAAAAATCTATACACAAGATGCGAATATATCATTACATATGGGTTATTTGGAGTGCGATGAAGCTCATATAGATAGATTAGAAGGTGGTAAGATAAAGGCGAAAAAGGCGTATATAGGTTGTGTTTTAGGTGGCGATATAGAAGCTGATGAGATATATATAAAAACTCTTCACTCAAATTCAGTTATAAGAGCTTCAACCTTAATAAGCATAGATGAGCTAAAGGGCGATAATAATAGATTAATAGTAGATGTAAGTAGTATATTAGATCAAAATGGCGAAGTAACCAAACATCATAAAAAAATCCAAGCCTTAGAAGATGAGCTAAAGGTATTGCCAAAAGATCTAGAGTATAAAAAGAATGTTATAGAGAGTAATAAAAACTCTATAAATATGATAAAAAATAGATTATTAGAGATGAGACAAGAGGGTATTACCCCACCAGCTGCGTTTTTAAATAAATTAAAAGATTTCCAAGGATTAGTAGCTGATTATAATCAAATTTTAAAACGCATAAATTCAAAACAGATAGAGTTAGCTACCTTAAAAGATGAGTTAATTAGTATGGAGAGTATAATCTTTGATGCTAAAATCATAAATAGAGATCGCTGGACTGAGCTAAATGAGATTAAATTTAAATTAATCGAGCCGCCAATTGATATATCATATAGCACTAAAGAGAATGAGATAGCAAGGGTTATGACGCTAAAGGCTGGTATAAATGGATATGAGATAAAAAGGTCAAATGAGCTATGATAAGGGCAATTGAGGGATTAATAACTAAAAAGGAGCCAACAAATATACACATTAAGTGTAGCGGTATCACATACGCAGTAAATATATCGCTATTTACTAGCACTTCATTAAATAAAGGCGATAATGTCGAGTTGCTTATCACCCAAATTATTAGAGAAGATGCGAATTTGCTATATGGATTTTTAAATGAGAGTGAGCAAAGGATTTTTGAATTGCTTTTAAAGGTTAATGGCATTGGGGCTTCTACGGCTATGGCGGTTTGCTCATCTCTAAGCCCAGAGGAGTTTAGCTCAGCTATTATAAATGGTGATGATGGAGTGCTAAAGCGTGTCCCAGGAATAGGCCCAAAGAGTGCTAGAACTCTAATAGCTCAGCTAAGCGATGCTAAATTAGGCGATATAAGTGGCTCAAATAGCATTAGCGCTGAAGCCTTTATGGCACTTGAGAGCTTAGGCTTTAAACGAGATAAAATAAGTGCGGCTCTATCTAAATGCACCAGTAGCGATACGCCATCTTTGATTAAAGAGGCGCTTAAAATATTATCTTAAAGGTTGGTTATGAATTATGGTATAGTCTTTGGTGGGGCAAGTTGGGAGCATGAGATTAGCATTGTCTCAGCTATAGCTATTAAAAGGGCGTTAAAAGCTAATTTGAAATTTATATTTGTAGATGCTAATAGGGAGTTTTATCTAATCGAGCCTAGCGATATGAGGGCTAATTTTTTCAGCTCTAAAAAGTATAAAAAGTGTAAAAAACTATATTTAAAAGATGGTGGTTTCATCACTCATAATATCTTTGGCGTTAAGAGTATTGGGGTGGATTGTTATATAAATTTAATTCACGGATGCGATGGCGAAGATGGCAAGATAGCTGGGCTATTTGAGTTTTACTCTCTTAAATTTATAGGCCCACGACTTGAGGCTAGTGTGATGAGCTACTCAAAGGTTTTAACTAAATTTTTAGCCTTAAAATGCGGTGTTAAAACGCTTAAATACGAGGTGATAACTAAAGATCAAAAGCCAAATTTAAGCTTGCCATATATCCTAAAGCCTTCGCACCTTGGAAGTAGCATTGGGGTAAGCGTGGTATCTAGCCAAAAAGAGCTAGATTATGCTTTGGATGTGGGGTTTGAGTTTGATAAAGAGATTTTGGTTGAGCCATTTATAGATTGTGTTAGAGAGTTTAATTTAGCTGGATTTATGAGTGATAATGGGCTTGAGCTATCTATAATCGAAGAGCCAAAAAAGGATAAAATGCTAGATTTTAATCAAAAATATATGAGTTTTTCAAGTTCAAATTCACAAGAAGCTGATATTAGCGATAAGATTAAAGATAAGATTAAAGAGGCATTTAATAGGATTTATATCGGTGGTGGCTTTGATGGGGCGATCATTAGATGCGATTTTTTTGTTATTGATGATGAGGTCTATCTAAATGAGATAAATCCAAATCCAGGTAGCTTAGCAAACTATCTATTTAGCGACTTTACAAGCTCTATAAATCGCTTAGCAAATAGTGTAAAAATAGAGAGAAAAATCCCAGTTGATTATAAATATATCAACTCAATTACAAGCAATAAGGGTAAATTAGCCTAAATTTAAATGGCCTTTTGGCTATTTAAATTTGCCTTAATTCATCGCTATTAAAGTTAGTTTTATGTATAATTTTACATAAAACCATGCATCAAGGAATATAGATGGCAAAATTTAGCAAAGATGAGATCTATACTGCTACACAGGTTGTAAGAAATTTTAGCTCGATTTTGAGCGATATTTCACAAGCTAAGATGAAGCGTGCATTTATACTAAAAAATAATCGCTTTGAAGCTGTGCTTTTAAATATGGATGAGTATGAGAGATTAAGCGAAGCTGTAACCTTGCTAGAAGCGATTTATAATAAGAAAAAAGAGAGCTAAGATGGCGGTAAAACAGATAGAGTATAATGGATTAAAGTATGAATTAAGCTATGAAATTTCAGGGCAAAATAGCGGTCAAAATATCCTAATCCTACACGGCTGGGGAGCAAATAAGGAGCTGATGAAAAGGGCATTTAGTAGATATTTTGATGATTATAATTGTGTATATTTAGATCTCCCTGGATTTGGGCTTAGTAGCCATTTAGAAGTAGCGCTTAATAGTCGTGATTATGCTAATATTGTAAGTAAATTTAGTAGTATGCTAGGATTTGAGTTTGATGCTATTATGGGGCATAGCTTTGGTGGGAAGGTAGCTACACTTTTAGAGCCAAAAAATTTAATCTTGCTTAGTAGTGCTGGGATAATCCATAAAAAGCGTCTTAGTGTTCGATTTAAGATAGCTATTTTTAAGCTTTTAAAGCGTTTTGGATTTAGTAGATTTTGGAGATTTTTTGCTACTAAAGATGTGAATAATATGAGTAAGATTATGTATGAGACGCTAAAGAGCGTTGTAGATGAGGATTTTAGCTCCATTTTTGCTAATCTTAACTCAAATTCTCTTATATTTTGGGGGATTAGCGATGATGCGACGCCACTTAGTAGTGGGAAAAAGATTGCTAGTTTGATTAAAAATAGCAAATTTTACCCACTTGAAGGCGATCACTTTTTTTTCTTAAATAATGCTAAATTTATATCTCAAACCATATCTAAGGAGCTAAAGTGAGTATATTCTTGGTGCTGGCTAAATTTATCTTTGTTATGACTCTTGGATACTATTTTATTAGTGCGTTTCAGTGGTTTAATTATAAGATTAAAAGGGTGATTTTTCACTATACTAAGCCGATGTGGCATATATATTTTATCATTTTACCGCTATTTTTGATAGCTATTTTTGATAATTTTATATATCAAATTTCAATTACTATTTTATATTTGATAGCTACTATTTTTTGGGCTTATAAGCTAGATAAAAGGGTGGTGATAACTGCTAGGGTGAAGAGATTTTTTGCTTTTTTGGTGGTTGGATTTGGGCTTTTTAGCTTTTGTCCTTATAGTGGGAATTGGCTTTTTCATACGATTTTTAGCTTGATTTTTGCCATTTTATTTAGCACTCTTAGCGAAAAAATAGTAGCTATTTGGTATAAAAATCAAGCCATCTCAAAGCTAAAATCTATGCCAAATTTAAAAATTATCTTAGTGACAGCTAGTTTTGGCAAGACTAGTATTAAGAATTTTATCTATGATATCGCTAATGGGGAGCTTAAAACTCATAAGACCCCACGAAGCGTAAATACTTTGCTTGGGATCATTCGTGATATTAATGATAATTTAAGCAGTGATGTGGAGCTTTATATAGTTGAAGCTGGGGCTAGACTTAGTGGCGATATAGATGAGATTGCTAAATTTATAAATCCGCAGATTGTGGTTATAGGGCAGATTGGTGGGGCGCATTTAGAGTATTTTGGCTCACTTGATAGGGTAAGGGCTGTAAAGTTAGAGGCGTTAAACTCAAATAGACTTAAGACTTGTATAGCTCACAGCTCTACAAATTTAAAAGATAAAGCCATAATCTACGATGAGCTAGTAAGTGGGGTTAGAAGCACCCTTGATGGGGTTTGGTTTGATATGAGCTTAGATGGGGTAAAAAGGCATTTTAGTGCGAATTTGCTTGGTGAGTTTAATAGCTATAATCTTGCCGCTGCGATTTTGGCTTGTAAGGCTGCTGGGGTTAAAAATATAAATTTAGATAGCATAAAAAGCGTAGAGCATAGACTTCAAAGGATTGATGCTAATGGCAAGGTAATTATCGATGATAGCTTTAATGGAAATTTAAATGGTATGTTAGCTAGTTATAAGCTTGTAAGTGAGTTTAAAGGAAGAAAAATTATATTAACGCCAGGTATTATAGAGGGTGGAAGTGGCGTAAATATCGAGCTTTCAAAGGCTATAGATGATGTTTTTGATATTTTGGTAATTACAAGTGCTTTAAATGAAAATGAGCTAACAAAGTATATTAAAAAAGCTAAGATTGTAAGATTATTTGATAAGTCTAAAATGGGTGAGTTTTTATCATCAAATACTATGAGTGGGGATTTAATCTTATTTAGTAATGATGCTCCGAGCTTTGTATAATGGGGTTAATTGCAATTTTTTTGCGGATCTGCTATGCTTATTAGAGCAGTGATTGGGGCGATATTTATATGGATGCACTCGCCATTTTTATGGGTTAGGCGGATTTTACAAGTGGAGGTGATTAAATTTTGAGTGGAGTTAGAGCTACTTTTTGGATTGCCTTTATATGGTCTTCCAAGATTATCAAAGCTAATTCTAGTTGAATTATAGTAGCTACACCCATCTAAAAGCTCCACATTAGATATATTAAATTTACTCATCAAATCTAGCTCATCAGTTGGGTTTATACTACTTATCCCAGCGTGTGAGATGGCTAGAACCTTGGTTGGATTTAGCGGATTTTTGGCTACTTCATAGCCATCTGGACTTCCGCTATATTTGCCACTATCGCTAAATACAGCATAGTGTAAGACGCTTTTTTTATCGATTGTTTTTATAAAGTATATTTGCCACCTGCCTTTAAACCAATCTTTATCATCTGGATTAAATTTATCATCTATCAAAGCTAGATATTGAGTATATCTAAGATGAAACGCTACTTGATTTACAGCTCTTAATAGCTCATCATTTTTGAAATTTATAGTTGTGATGGATATAAATATACCAATTATTATCATAACAATTATAAGCTCAAGAATACTAAAAGCTTTTATTTTTTGCATAGGTAGAATGTGGCGATGGTTTTATTAAATTTAGATATTTTAATATTTTTACAAGATTTTTGATATTTTTGGCTTAATTTATACTCTTTGCCATTTTCAATACCATAAAATTTAAGCCGAAGTGATAGGATTGAATTTGTGCTAACGCTCGTTATACCCATCTTTTTTAGCTCATTTGCTAACTCTTTTACAATATCATATTTATAGGCAAAGTGATTGCTTGGTTTATCCAAAAATAGATATAGATATTGATGAAATATTATAGTTAGGCTATTTATAGCTAAGGTAGCTAGGACTACTATAGTTGCTATTTTGTGTGTTGTTCTAAATTGTGGAAGTCTTGAGCGATATGAAGCAAAAAATGTCCGTACCATAACAGGCACGAAAATCACACAAAATGGCAAGAATATCTCCAATTCCACCCTTTGTCTCATAGAGATTAGCATACACACACCAATGGCAGTCGTGCTAATAAACCATAAAAAACTCTTATTTTCTTTAATAGCGATTCTATATAAAGTGTATATAAAATATATAAAAAGTAAAGGAGAAAAAACCGCAGCAAATACCGCCATAGAATCTAAAAAATACCCCCGTGGCTTGCCACTAGCATCAAAGCCATTTAGATAATACCAAGCGATACAAAATATTACCCCAAGGATTGCCATTTTTTTATCTCTATTAAATACTCCAAATAGCATAATAGCAAGATATAAGGCGATAAATGGCTCACTAAATAGCAAGGTTATGGCTAGAGTTAGGCTCATTAGAATTCTCTTAGAGTGTTGCTCTAGAAGGATTATGATGAGTGTAAGAAATATAGCAATGCTCTCTTGGTTGATGATAAGAGCGCTTACTAATACCCCAGGCAAAAACATATATAAAATAGCAGCTATCACGCAATCACTTTGTCGTTTTAAAATCTTTAAAGAGATGGCGTAGATAAGGAGTGAATTGGCTATATGTAAGGTTAAAAACATTGCCCTAAGCATAGTCTCATTGCTATTAAAAATAGAGCTAATATAGCGTAGTATTGCTCCTAAATTTGAGTTACTATAGTAAATTTGAGCCTCATAATAGCTAATGCTTAATCCACTTAGACTAAAAATTAAAAGAGATAGGTTTAAAATGAGTGCTCCAAAGAGCCAATATATATTAATTTTTAATATCACGAATCACCATTATAAATATCAACGAAATCAAGCTAACACCACTAATAAACCACAATAACGCACTCCAACCAAAAGGCATATAGATAAACCCAGGCACAAAACTACCAAGCGCACCGCCAAAATAGTAAAAGCTCACATATAATCCATTTGAAATTCCCTTATGAGATGTTGCCATTTTGTTTATAAAGCCACTAGCAATTGAGTGAGATATAAAGTTACCAAGGCAAAATATCACCATCGCTACAAAAATCCACTCAAAGCTATCTACTCTAAAAATCTGAATAGCGATGATTAGTATGATTATTCCAGCGGTTATAGCCTTGATTGAGCCGCCAAAAAAGGCTACTATTTTTTTAGTATTAAATGCCACCAATACGCCAACTAAATAGCCTATATAGAGCATTCCAGCCTTTGATGAGCTATACTCATTATCTATTTTAGCTAGCTCAAATGGAATGAAATTTAGCATTGCTTGAAATGTAAAAAATATCCCAAAAATCATTAAAAATATATATAGATTGTGTTTAGTTTTTAGCGTGTGGATTATATCTATTAGGCGTGGTTTGAGATAACTAGCTTTAATATTTTGGCTAAATTTAAGCAAAAGCATTGAAGCGATTATGGCTACACAACCAATTATAAAAAAAAACACCCTCCACCCAAAAATATCAGTAAAAAATCCACTAAGCGCTCTACCCATAAATCCACCAATTATAGTCACTCCAATATACACGCCAATGGCATTTGCGACACTCTCTTTAGATGAAATTTGGCTGATATAGCTCATAATTCCTGTTAGTACCGCAGGGATTAGTAATCCTTGAAATCCACGAATATTTAAAAGCAAAAAATATGAGTGGGTAAAACTAAAGATAATCTCGCTAATTCCAAGAAGTAAAAATGCTATAACCAATATGCTTTTTATCTGAATTTTCTCAAGCAAATAGCCATAAAATATCCCCGCAAACGCTAGTGGAGTCATGATCGCAGTGGTAAATAGAGCAGCCTGGGTCTTAGAGATACCAAGCTGACTTTCAAAGATAGGTCCAATAGGCTGAGTTGCGTATAAGATGCATAGAGTTAGCCCTGTGCAAAAATAATATAGCAAAATCTCAGCTTGTTTCATTGTCTAATCCAAACTCAAATCCCAAAAAAACTCTATCCAATCATCAGCTTCTCTAATACTAAAATTTGGTATTATAAGGGCTTTTGGCTTATAAAATATAGTTGCTATGCAAAGTTGTAAATTTGGATATAGCTTATTAATCTCTTTTTTGATAGCTACCAAAGTCTCGCCACTATCTACAATATCATCAGTGATTAAAACTTTTTTAAATTTGCTTAAATCTGGAATATTGTATATTTCAATAGTATCTAGCTTTTTGGTTTTTTCATAATGAATGGAATTTAAGCTAAAGCAATCTCTAATATCTAGCCCATTTGCTAAAAAATGAGCTAGAGTAAGTCCGCCTCTAGCTATACCTAAGATCGCATCTGGATTAAAATCACTTTTGATTTTTTTAGCTAGTATTTTAACATCTTGCTCAAATGAGCTAAAACTATAATACTTCACCTTTAGCCTCCAATTATGGATTGAAATAGATCTGGCATAGAGCTAGCAGCAAAGGCAAATAGACTAATCACAGCTAGAGTAATCACGCCTAAATTTAGATCTTCCCATCTTCTTAATGCTAGTTTGACAATAAAATATGAGATAAATCCAACGCTTAATCCAATGGTAATAGAGTAGGTAAGTGGCATTAAAATTACGGTTAAAAATGTAGATACGCAAATAGCTGGGTCTTTATAATTTATCTTGCCAAGTTCGCTAAACATCAAAATCCCCACCATCACAAGCACTGGATATATCGCATTAGCAGGAATGGCACCAAATAGCGGCAAGAAAAATAGGGTAAATATAAAGAAAATTCCGATAAATACAGCCGTAAGCCCGGTTCTACCACCAGCTTCTACCCCACTTGCGCTCTCAGCAAATGCAGTTACAGTGCTAGTTCCTATAGTGGCTCCAGCCATACTAGCAATAGCATCACTTTCTAAATTTCTAGCTAGTTTTTTCTCTCCTTCAGAGCTACTAAATAGATTGGCTCTATTTCCAACCCCAGTAAGAGTGCCAATGCTATCAAATAGATGAGTTACAAATAGGGTTAAAACAGCTGGAAGTAGTGAAATTTGAAGTGCTGAAAATATATCAAGCTCACCAAAAATAGGGGCAATGCTAACTGGCATTGACACTATGCTTTGTGGAATTTCATAAATTCCAAATACCCAAGCAGTTATTGAAGTAATAGCAATAGCTAGCACAAATCCACCACGAATTTTCAAAGCCCAAAATATAATCATAAGTATAACGCCTATTAATCCGATTAAAACCTTAGGATCTGCTACATTGCCTATTGCTACTTTGGTTGCTGGGCTTGAGACTATAAGCCCCATTTGCGATAAGCCAATAAAGCATATAAAAGCACCAATACCAGCACTTATAGCACACCTTAAATCTAGTGGGATATTTTTGATAATCCAAAGGCGAAAATTAGTAAAACTTAAAATAGTAAATACCGCAGAGCTAATAAATATAGCCCCAAGTGCGGTTTGCCATGGAATTTGCATACCAATTACCATACTATAGGTAAAATAGGCATTTAACCCCATTCCAGTGCTTAGTGCTACAGGGGTGTTAGCCCATAATCCATTAAAAATCGTTGCGATAATGGTAATGAGCGCCGTAGCTACTAATAAAGCATCTTTTGGCATACCAGCATCACTTAGTATCAAAGCATTAACGGGGACAATGTATAACATAGCCAAAAATGTCGTAAGAGCCGCATTTAACTCAGTTTTTATGGTTGTGCCATTTTGTTTTAGTTTAAATATATCCATAAGATTTTCCTAATTGTATGTTTTAAGTTCATTATATAGACTATCTCTTTCTACGGGTATAAAACCGCTTGTTTGGATAAGTTCTATAAATTCTTTTTGACTTTTGCCATTTTTGCTAGCTGCTCCAGCGCTACTTTGAATACTTTCATTTTCTATAGTGCCATCTAAATCATCAGCACCAAATTCTTGTGCTATTAGAGCTAAATTCAAAGTAGAAGTGGCCCAATAAGCCTTAATATGGTTGATATTATCAAGTAAAATTCTGCTAATTGCCATTGTCTTTAATATCTCAACCGAGCCTAAAAATGGGATATTTTTAAGATAATTATTATCTCTTTGATAGACTAGCGGGATAAAAGCGTTAAAGCCGCCACCATTATTTAACGCAAGTGAGCGATCTTGCAGTGAGCGAATTCTAAGAATATGATCTATCCTATGCTCTTTACTCTCTATATGACCAAAGAGCATTGTAGCATTGCTTTGGCGACCTTTTTGGTGCCAAAGGGAGTGGATTTTAAGCCAGTTATCGCTACTTACTTTGCCTTTACAAATCTCAGATCTAATCCCTTCATCAAAGATCTCAGCCCCACCTCCTGGCATACTATCTACTCCATACTCAATCATCTTTTCTATCACTTCTTCATAGCTTAGATTATGCTTTCTATGGAGATAATCCACTTCAGCTGCCGTGAGTGCTTTTATATGTAAATTTGGATATTTATCTTTTATCATTTTAAATATCTCTAAATACCATTGCCACGATACATTTGGATTGTGAGCTGAGACTATGTGTATCTCTTTTGCTCCATTTAAGACGCTTCTATCCACTGCTTGTATAATCTGCTCATAGCTCATTGTATAGCTCTTCTCAGCATTTTGACGATGAGATGAGAAGGCACAGAATTTACACACATCAGCACATAAATTTGTCGGATTTATATGGCGATTGATATTAAAATATACCTTTTTACCATTTTTTGTCTCTCGTATTTTGTTGGCATATTTACCAAGAGTAAATAGCTCCAAATCATAAAGCTTAATAGCATCGTCAAATTCTAATCTTTGGTTATTTTCTAATTTTTCTATTAAATTCATAATCAACTCTACTTAAAAAATGAAACTCAAATTATATGCTAAAGTGACTTAAAAAGCTTTTATTTATGGTAAATTTTAGTCTAATATCACATTTGTCTCTTTGCTTTTTGTATTCTTTATCTCCACTTTAGCTGGTGTTAAATAACCATTTTCTACCATTAATTCAACTGTGGAGCGAAATATTGGCAATGCACTCCATGATGCGTAATAGTATGGATATGGTCTCATAGGCTCACGCACTAGCACCCCAATGGTATATTCTTTGCCATTAGCATCACGCACAAAGCCAAAGAAATTAGCATTATATCTCTTATCACTATATCCGCCACTTGCTGCTATATGAGCGGTGCCAGTTTTACCACCTATTATAAGACCTGGAATTTGCGTTTTTCTAGCGGTGCCATTTGGACTTTCTACTACTTTTACTAGGATATCTTTCATCTTTTGAGCGCTCTCTTTGGGTAAGACTTGGGTTTGCTCTTGCTCTTTATATTTGTATGCTTTGGAGTCTTTTTCTAGGTGATTTACTATGCGTGGAGTTATCATTATACCATCATTTGTGATGGCGTTATAAGCGGTTAAAAGCTGCATAAATGTAGCTTGAACGCCATAGCCATAGCTTAAAGTGGATTTATATACTTTATTTTTTAATTTTGATATAGATGGCATAATGCCTACTTGCTCGTAGCTTAAATCTATCCCTGTTTTTCTAGAAAAACCAAAATCCAAAAGTCCATTATATAGCTCAAATTCATTTAATCTATCTACGATTTGTATCATACCGACATTAGAAGATTCTACTATAATATCTTGAGCGCTTAGCTTATCATTTTTATGACTATCAGTGATAACTCTTTTGCCTAGTTTATACTTACCGCCATATACATCTATTATCTCTAATGGATCTATTTTACCAGCTTTTAAGAGTAGGGCAAATATAAATGGCTTCATAACAGAGCCCATCTCATATGCATATTCGCTTGCGGTTGAATTTAGTGCTTGGTAATCTTTTTTAGTTATATTTGATGGGTTGTATCTTGAGGTGGATACTAGAGATATTATAGCTCCAGTTTTAGCATCCATCACCCCTATAATTACCTCTTTTGCTATTAGCTCATTCATTTTTGCAGTTGCCATTTTTTCTAAGATTTTTTGGAGTTTTAAAGGGATATTTAGCACGACATTATAGCCATCAATGCGGCGTGAGAGCTCTGCGTCTTTGCTTAATATAATTGTATTTGCTAAATCCCTTGGCCCTTTGGTTAGCTCATCTTGAGTAGAAGAGAGTAGGTTGTCATATATTTTTTCAATACCTTTTACCCCTTCAACCTTGGTAATCCCATCAATCTCTATCTTTTTTATATAGCCAATAGTTGGAGTTAGAGCATCACTTGCCATATATAGCCTTTTCTCTCCGCTTTCTACTATACTCATTCCTTGAGTGGAGACTATACCTGTTTTTGGATCTTGATAGGCTATAAAAACTTTGCTTCTATATAGCTTTCTAGCTAACTCTTTTAGATATGCAGCACCCTTAGCGTCAATCTCATATGAGAGGGTAACTAACCCCTTTTTGGCTAAGATTTTTCGAATTTTTTTAGGATCATCGCCACTATATAGAGTATATAGCTTTATAAATAGCTCTTTTTTATTTGGATCGATATTTCTAGTATCAACCATAGCTTTAAATAGCTTTTGGCTACTTGCTAGGTTAAATCCATCTTGGCTTAAGATAGATCCACGCATTGCACTTGTGTAGTCGCTACTTTGGAGTTTTGGAAGTCTTCTTTCTATACTGGAGCGATAAAATATAACCGTTAAAAATATAAAAATACCAAGTATTATTAATACAAATACTATATAAACCTTACTTTGGCTACTATTTTGATTCATTATAGCTGTGTTCTTGCTATCTCTTTATATGCACTTATAGCTTTATTTCTAACCTCTAGCATTAATTTCATACTAGTCTCTGCTTTGCCGATTGCTATTGCTGCTTGGTGGAGATCCTTTACCTCTCCTGTGGCTAGATCAGCTACAGCTTTATCAGCTTTTTGCTGGACATCATTTAACTCGCCTAGAGTTTTATTTAATATATCAGAAAAGCTTTGGTCTGTTAAATTTGTATTTTTACTATTTTTTTGCTCTATTTGGTTTAAATTTGATATGTTATTAATATTCATCTAAATTATCCTTTCATCATATCAATTGCACTTGTTGCGATTGCTTTTGCGCTTTGGAATGCCGATACATTAGCTTGATATGCTCTTGTGGCTTCTATTAAATCTGCCATCTCAATTACTGGATTTATATTTGGTAGCATTACATAGCCCTTATCATTAGCATCTGGGTGAGTAGGGTCAAATTTTATTTTAAAATCCTTATCATCACGGACAATCTTATCTACTATCACAGTTGAGATGGCAGGTTTTGGAAATCTTGGTGCGTCTATATCATCTAATGGATTTTCGTTTTCTAAAAAATCATTTTTAGCATTTATTTGATTATTTAACTCTTTGTCAAATTCAATCTCTTTAAATACAACTTCTTTGCGACGATATGGACCACCTTCAGCTGTTCTTGTGGTGTGAGCGTTAGCGATATTTGAGCTAATTACGCTCATTCTAAATCGTTGAGCACTAAGACCATATCCGCTAATATCAAAATCACTTAAATATGCCATCACTTATCCTTTAGATTTTTGAGCTTGCGTCTATCACGCTTTTAAATATATCGCCATGTTTTTTACTAGCTGAATCTAGAGCTTGAATCATTAAAACATTCTTACTCATTTCGCTTGTTTCAATATCCAAATCCACGGTATTAGCGTCATTTCTAGCCATATGGCCATCTCTTAGATATATGGTTGGTATCTTTGATGATGGAAAATCAATAGCCTCAAAATGTTTATCATTTGTCCTAGCTAACTCTAGCTTTGGCTCGTTTGCGCCTAGCTTATAGATCTCTTTTCTTTTTTCTATCAAAGCAGTTTCAAAATCAATATCTTTGGCTTTATAAAATGGAGTATCGATGTTTGCGATATTACTGGCGATTAGTTGGTTGCGAGTAACCCTACTACTAAGAGCAGAATCAACTAGTTGCTTTGATTTGCTAGTGCTAAAACCTGCATACATCTGATATCCTTTTAAATTTATTAGGCTGATTAAGCAAAATTTATTCCAAATTTGGCTCTAAATCACTAAATTTCTCAAATCCACTAGGTTGATTTGACTTAATATTTAAAATAGCCAAAAACTCATCTCTAGATATATTCTTTGCTCCTAAAAACTCAAGATGAGGATTCATAACCTGTGCATCAATGATAAAATCATACTTTGATAAAGTTTTAGCTAGAGTTACCAAGGCAACTTTAGAGGCATTTTTGCCCTTGCTTATCATGCTCTCACCGCAAAAAACCTTACCAAATATCAACCCATAAAGCCCACCAATAAGCTCATCTTTATAATAGACCTCCACGCTGTGAGCATAGCCAAGATCGTGCATTTGGATATAGCTATCTACGACATTTTGGTCTATCCAAGTTGGCTCTTTAGACTCTCTTTGTATTTTGCAAAAATTTATAAAATTTGCAAAATTATAATCAAATTTAACTCTATAATCCCTTAAAAACGCTCTTAAACTCTTTTGAATTTTAACATTTTGCGGGTAGAATATCGCACGAGGATCGGGGCTATGCCAAAATATCGCTCCATCACAAGGCCAAGGGAATATACCATGCGTATAAGCATCAATTAAAATTTCGCTACTTAGATCGCCACCATAAGCTAGTGGCGTATCTTTTGGTGCTTTAGATGGATCTGGAAAGATGGATTTCATAGGCTATTTTTACTAAATTTAAACTCACCATTATTAAAATCAATGCTAACATCGCCACCATTTTTCAAATCACCAAAAAGAAGCTCTTTTGATAGCTTGAGATTTATATTATCCTTAATGGTGCGTTTGAGATTTCTAGCGCCAAATTCGCTACTATAGCCTAGATTTATAAGCTCATTTATAGCTTTTTTGCTTAGGGAAATTTTAACTTTTTTAGCTGATATTTCTAGCTCTTTTATCTCTTTTTGGACTATTTTTTCAAGCACTTCGTGGCTTAAAGAGTTGAAATTTATAATCTTATCAATTCTGTTTCTAAACTCAGCGGTAAAAAATCCCTTCACAGCTCTATCAGTTTTATCGCTATCACTTTTATTAAAGCCCATAATCGGTGCTTCTTTGGTGCCTAAATTTGAGCTCATTATAATAATTGTGTTTTTAAAATCACTCTTATTTCCGCTCGCATCGCTTAGAGTTGCGTTATCAAAAATTTGTAAAAATATATTTAATAGCTCAGGGTGAGCCTTCTCAATCTCATCAAATAAAATCACGCTATATGGGTGCTTTTTTACCATATTTGTAAGCATACCGCCATTTTCAAATCCTATATATCCAGGAGGTGCCCCAATGAGCTTAGCTACGGCGTGTTTCTCCATATATTCGCTCATATCAAATCGCTCAAAATGGATATTTAAAGCATTTGCTAACTCTTTTGCTAACTCAGTTTTACCAACTCCGCTACTTCCTGTAAATAAAAATACCCCAATAGGTCTATTTGGCTCATTTAGCCCTGCGTATGATGTGATTAAAGCGTCATTTAGGCTCTTTATAGCTAGGTCTTGACCAAATATTTTTTGGCTTAGCGTGGTGGTTAAATTTTTTAAAATTTGAGTGTTATCAGAGTTTGTTTGGATATTAGATAGATTTGCCATTTTAGAGACAATCTCATTTATTTTGGCTTTTGTTACGCTTTTTTTATGCTCAATATTTGTAGCGGCTCCAGCCTCATCGATTATATCTATAGCACTATCTGGCAGGAATTTATCACTTAAATATCGTTTAGCCATCTCTATACTTTGAGTTAGAATTTCATCACTATACTTTACGCTATGGAATTTCTCATAAGTTGGCCTTAAGCCTTTTAAAATTTCTAAAGTCTCTTCTTTGCTTGGTTCGGCGACATCTATTTTATTAAATCTACGAAGCAAGGCTCTATCTTTATTAAAATTCCTAAACTCACTATAAGTAGTCGCACCAATACACCTAATATCTCCATTTGCTAGGTGCGGCTTTAGGATATTTGCAGCGTCTTGACCATTGTCATTGCTACCTGTGTTTAGTATTGTGTGAATTTCATCTATAAAAATTATGTGATTTTTATTCTCTTTTAGGCGGTTTATTATCTCTTTTAATCTCTCTTCAAATTCACCCCTATATTTGGCTCCAGCTAAAATAGCAAATATATCTAAGCTAAAAATCACACTATCTTTTAATTTATCTGGGACATTGCCATTTACTATTCTTTGGGCTATTCCTTGGACTATAGCGGTTTTACCAACTCCTGCTTCGCCTACAAAAATTGGGTTATTTTTCTTATGGCGGCATAGGATTTGTAGTGCTTTATCAATCTCTTTATCTCTATTTATTACTGGGTCTATTTGATTATTTTTTACTAATTCATTTAAATTTGTGGCTACAGATAGTAGATCATTGTCTTCTAAATTTAATCCGTGAAATTCAAATAATTGATATATTTGGGAGTTTTTATCAGCTAAAATTTCATCTAAAAATTCCTCTACTCCAAATCTCTCTTCTTCAGTGATATTAGAAAATAGTTCGCTAAGTTTATGAGTGAGTATCGGCGGCTTTTTCTCATTAGATTTTGGCGTATCTTTTAACATATTTATTAGATCATTTCTAAGTGCTACTACATCGCTTATACCGATATTTTCTAAAAGTTTTATAAATTCCTTATCAAATGTCAATGTGTATAAGATATGCTCTGAGCTAATATACTCATGAGATTGAGATATGGCTAGGTCATTGGCTTGTTTTATTGACATTGCTAAATTTTGTTCTATCATTAATCCTCTTTTATAACGCATTTTAGCGGAAAGCCATTTGCTTTAGCAAGGCTTAGCGTTTGATTTTGTTTGGTTTGTGCGATCTCTTTGGTGTAAATTCCACAGACCGCACTTCCGTTTTTATGAATTTGCATCATTAAATTTACAGCTTGGCTTAGCTCTTTATTGAAAATTTCGCAAAGCACCATAACTACAAAATCCATAGTGGTAACGTCATCGTTTAATAAAATCACCTTAAAAAGAGTTGGTTTAAACTCTTTTAGCTTGGTTTTAGTATTAAGCGTTCTTTTAGTTTGCATTTAAAATCTTATCTATATCTTGGCTAATTGTGTTGGTGCTAACCTCTCCTAGGTAGAATTTATTCCCAACTACTGTGCCATCTATATTATCACTTAGACTTTGGTATATTCCATCTTTTAAAACCACTTTAAAAGGGATAGAAAGGGCTCTATTGTAGTTAATATCATTTAGAATTTGATCTACAATTTTGCTATTCTCTTTTGAATTTGCTATGAAATAATAGGCGTTATATTTTTTGCTAAAGTTCTCTAGCACATACTCATCGCTTACATCTTCAAAGTGAATTAGCCCAATTAACATAAATTTATCTGCATTCTTAAGCTGAAAATCCATAAGGTGTGGGGCTTCTTTTTGGCATGGGGCGCAGTATGTACCAAATATATCAAGCATTAGAATTTTATCGCTATCTTTGAGCTTAAATCCATTTTCTGTGCGTATTAGCGTGGCTTTAGTGCCAATTATGCTAGTTAGCTCTATCTCATCTGCGGTTTTATACTGCTCTGATTGGCTTGTTTGAGTATTTGATTCATCTTTACTACACCCATTAAGTAGCAAAAATGCCGTTAGAAATAGGGTTATAAATTTAATATTTTTCATATTTTTCCTTTATATGTATCTTTTTAGGGCTGCTCTAGCTTCTAAATTTGCTTGTTTTTCTTTCAATGCTTCTCTTTTGTCGTGGAGATTTTTACCTTTGGCTAAAGCTATATTAGCTTTTACTATATTTTTATTATTTAAATATAGACTTAAAACCACGATAGTAAGGCCATCGGTGCTGACTTTACCAAGGAGCTTATCGATTTGTTTGCGGTGCATAAGTAGCTTTCTAGGCGCTCTCTCATCAGGGCGAAAGTGTGAGTGAGCGGTTTGGAGATGACTGATGTGAGCATTTAATAAAAACAGCTCACCACGAATTATTCGCACAAAGCTATCTTTTAAATTCGCTCTACCAGCACGAAGTGCCTTAACCTCGCTACCTTGTAACACTATACCAGCTTCAAAGCTCTCAATGATGGTATAATCATGAAATGCTTTTTTATTTTTTGCTAAATCTTTTCCCATTTTAATACTTTTATTATTTATAAGCTTAGGATTATAGCTAAAGATTGTGAATTTAGTTTGAATAAGAGTGCTTTATGGCACTCCTATAGCTTATTTTTTATAATTTTTGACAAATTCAGCAATGCGCTCAATACCGATTTTTAAGCTATCTATATCACACGCAAAGCTAAGTCTAAAGTATCCATCCATACCAAATCCCACTCCAGGCACAGTGGCTACTAAGGCTTTTTCTAATAATTCTTGGCAAAATTTCATTGAGTTAGGCTCGACATTTTTACAATTGATAAATAGATAAAATGCGCCATCAGGGCAGACTACGCTTAGATTTTCTATGCTATTTATAGCACTTACTGCGTAATCTCTACGCTCTATAAATTTACTTTTCATATACTTTATATCATTATCAGCTTTTCCTAAAAGTGCTGGGATAGCACCAGCTTGAACGATACTTGAGATATTGCTCGTACTTTGGCTTTGGAGCTTTCTAAGGGCTTTATTTAGCTCATCAATGCTACTTGCCATATAGCCAAATCTCCAGCCTGGCATTGCGCCACACTTGCTAAGTCCATTTATGGTAATTGTCCTTTTAAACATATCATCGCTAATTGACGCTGAGGCGATGAATTCGCCATTGTAGGTTAATTTTTCATAAATTTCATCACTTATTACTAGGATTTGGCTCCCTTTTAACACTTCGCTAATCTCCTCAAGCTCAGCTTTACTATATACGCCACCACATGGGTTGCTTGGGCTATTTATGACAATTGCTCTAGTTTTTGAGGTTATGGCTGATTTTATCTGATTAGCAGTTAATTTAAATTTATTATCTTCACTAGTTTCTATGATAACTGGAACTCCACCGCAATATTTGACAATTTCAGGATAGCTTACCCAGTATGGAGATGGGATAATAACTTCATCGCCGTGATTTATAATACAAGAAAATAGGTTAAATAAAGAGTGTTTAGCACCCACATTTGTGATTATTTGGCTTGGTTTATAATCTAGATTATTATCTCTTTTTAGTTTTGTAGCAATAGCCTCTAATACCTCAGGTGTGCCAGGAACTGGAGTGTATTTACCACAACCCTTATCTAATGCTGATTTTACCGCATTTTTGATAACTTCAGGTGTATCAAAATCAGGCTCACCAGCACTAAAGCTAATGACATCAAGCCCAGCTGCTTTCATCTCTTTGGCTTTTGAGCTAATTGCTATTGTGATACTTTCGCTTAGGACAGAAATTCTTTGAGATAGTAACATTTTTTACTCCTTGATTGATTTTATATACTCTTGATATTTTTTGTCTAATACTATTTTAGAATCGCCGTGGCATTCAAGATTTTCTACTTTTTTTATGAGATATATTAGCAACTCTTTTGTAATATCAGGTAGTTTATTATGCTCTAATGGGCGAGTGTTGCCACTAACACATTTAGCTGGAATTCCAACGGCTGTAGAGTTAGGTGGGACATCTTTTACTACTACTGAATTAGCACCTATCTTAGAGCCTTTACCAATAGTTATATTGCCTAAAATTTTTGCCCCAGCACCAACTACAACTCCATCTTCTAAAGTAGGGTGCCTTTTGCCTTTATCTAAGCTTACACCACCTAGAGTTACACCTTGATATATTAAGCAATCATCGCCAATTACTGCTGTTTCTCCGATCACAACTCCAGTTGCATGATCGATAAAAACGCGTCTGCCAACCACAGCTGCAGGATGTAGATCAACTCTAGTTAGAAAGTTGCTAATACCAGCTAGTATTCTAGCTAATTTATGCCATTTTTTAACCCATAAAGCATGGATAAATCTATGATTAAACACAGCCCATACACCAGGATAGTTAAATATCAGATCTACGCAACTACGATATGCTGGATCTTGAGATTTTGGTTGCGATAGATCTTCTATTATTGTTTTTAAAATTCCCATTCTTAGCCTATAGTTTTTAAATAGCCATTATCGTTTAAAAATAGATATAACTCACCTAGGATATGTTTTTTTTGTTTCTCATCTACCAAGGTTGAGTTTTCTATCCTTTCATTTAAAGTATCTCTAATGGAGTGTATATCATAATCTAAATCTTCTAATATATCCATAACAGATTGTGATTCTAAGATATTTTTTATCTCATAATTGCCATTTTCATTAAGGATAATTGTAGCTTCAGTCGGATGGGTAAAGAGATTATGCTTCATTCCAAGCACCTCTTGATACGCTCCAACAAGGAAAAATCCTAAGAAATAATCCTCTTTTTCTAAATCCACATCATGTAAAAATAGAGGATTTTTAGTCGCATCAAAGCTGATTTCACCATCGCTATCGCAAGTAATATCCCAAATAGAAGCAGACAAAGTAGGGCGCTCATCAAGCCTATCAAGAGGCATTATAGGGAAGTTTTGCCCAAGTCCCCAAAAATCAGGTAGACTTTGAAACATAGAAAAATTTACTAAGTATCTCTCTTGAACCTCTTCTTGAATTTTTAAAAGCTCAGCGTAATTTTGCTTATTACCTAAAAGCGAGATCGCTTTTTTCATGATTAGATGGACTAAAATTTCGCTATTTGATCTATCTTGAAGATCTACATAACCTAAGTCAAATAGGGTTAAAACGCTCTCCATATGATCTATTGCATCATGAAGATACTCTATAGCGTTGCTTGGTTTTATACTCCTATATAAGTCATATAATTCGCTAATTAAAGGGGGATTATTTTTTTTTAATATCAATTTTTCTTCTGTATATTCTTGGCTAAATAGCTCAAGCACTGGAGCTACCAAGACAGCGTGAGAAGCGGCAATATATCTACCGCTTTCTATAAATATATCTGGCTCTATCTCATTTTTTTGATTTGCTATAGTTTTTAGTAAGAATACAACATCATTTGCATACTCTTTTAGAGTGTAATTTCTACTTGGATTTTCCTTAAATTGCGAATACTCTATAGCCAAACCGCCACCTAAATTTATAGCTTTTAGGGATTTTGCTCCCATTTTACGAAGTTCTGCGTATATGTTTCCAGCTTCTATAAGAGCTTTTTTAAGTGGGTGAATTTCATCAATTTGACTTCCAATATGGAAGTGAATCATTGTAAATTGCTCTATTAGATTATTCTCTTTTAGTAAATTTACCGCTTCAATTAGCTCAGTTGATGTTAATCCAAATTTGGAATTTATCCCACCGCTTTTAGCCCAAACTCCAGTCCCGCTACTATGAAGTCTAATTCTAAGTCCGATATTTGGCTTTGGCTTAAATCTCTCTTTGGCAGTGGAGATTATCGATTTTAGCTCATTTAACCCTTCAATTGTAAGAGTGATATTATGCCCCATTTCAGCAGCGATAAAGCCAATATCGATTAGCTCATTATCCTTAAATCCATTTACGGTAATTGGCGCACCATAGTTATTATACGCCATAGCTAGGAGCAATTCAGCCTTTGAGCCAGCCTCTAAGCCATAGCCATAACTCTGGCCGATTTTAACTAAATTTTCTACAAAGCCTGGATATTGATTGACTTTTAGTGGATATACAGCATTAAAACTTCCACTATATCCAAACTCCTTTTTGGCTCTTTCAAAACTAGAATAGACTTGGACAATTTGCTTTTTTATAAGATGTGGAAATCTAAGGAGTAAAGGCCCTCTATAGCCATCATTTCTAATCTCTTTTACTATATCGATTAATGCTGGTTTTAAGTCGCTATTTAGACAGACCTTACCGCTATCAATTATAAAATTTGAATCACCCCAAAGGCTAAGTCCATAGTCATTTGTCATATTTTGCTCCATAAATCATCTATAGATATTCGTTTTTCACTCTTATCATTTAGATTTTTATACCAAATTTGATTTTGGCTAAACTCATCATTGCCAAGACATAAAAATATCTCAAACCCTCTTTTATCGGCTATATTTAGGTGCTTATTTGGGCTTTTGGCTTCATATGAAATCTCTGTTATATGGTGCTTTCTTAGCTTTTGAGCGATTTTGTAGATTTCATCTATTAAATTTGGATTTAAAGCACATATATAAATCCCTTGACGGCTATTTTGTGGCTCTTTTTGCTTTAAAATTTCCATAATTCTCTCAATTCCCATAGCCCAGCCCACTGCTGCAGTAGGTTTGCCACCTAGATACTCACAAAGTTTATCATATCGCCCACCACCTGCTACAGCACTTTGAGAGCCAATCTCAGCACTTACAAATTCAAAAGCACTTTTGCAGTAGTAATCCAAACCTCTAACTAGCTTAGGGTCAATCTCAAACTCAACCCCATTTGCTCTTAAAATCTCTTGAAGTTTATTAAACTCATCTTGGCAAATTTGATTTAGATTATCTGTGATTAATGGCGCGTTTTTTAGGATATTTTGACAACTATCATTTTTACAATCAAGTATTCTAATAGGATTAGTCTCTAGCCTTCTTAGGCAGTCTTGACATAGATTTTCTTTGTTTATATTTATAAATTTAACCAACTTATCTTTATAAGTTGGCATGCACTCGCCATCGCCTAAAGAGTTGATTTTAAGAGTTGTTTTAATCCCTAGATTATTTAAAATTTCATTTAGCATTAAGATCGCTGAGGCATCTTCATAAACGCTAGCTTCGCCAAAGCACTCTACGCCAAATTGGTGAAATTCCCTCAAACGCCCACGCTGAGGACGCTCATACCTAAACATACTACCATAATAAAAATACTTTCTAATCCCACCAACTCTATCAAATTTACTCTCTATAAAGGCTCTTACCACCCCAGCTGTGCCTTCAGGGCGAAGGCAGACATCATTACCACTTTTATCAATGAATTGATACATCTCCTTACCGACAATATCACTACTTTGTCCTACGCTTCTTTTAAATAGTGTTGTCTCTTCTAGCTTTGGGGTCTCGCAAAATTTATAGCCGTAGTTTTTGACTACACTTTCACAGGTTTGTATTATAAATTTATATAGCTTGCCATCATTTTCAAGCAGATCTTTCATACCACGAAGAGCAGTTATCATATAAATTTCCTTATTTTATCTTGTATAATCTCTGGTGCTAGTGATGCGTCTATCTCTAATACTTCAAATTTTAAATCGGTGAGTATTATACTCATAAATTCTTGAACTCTCATTAAATACTCAATCCCACGACTCTCAATCTCATCGCTACAATCTCTATTAAAGAGTCTTTGGTGGATTAATTCTTTATTTGCTTTTAAAAAGATAAATTTATCCCCAAAGTCCGAGCAAAGGGCAAATTTATTTAGCTCAATTAGGGTTTTAATATCTAGATTATCATCATTTGCCATAGCGTATGCAAGACCTGAGATAAAGCTTCTATCACTTAAGATTAAATTTTTATAATTTGGTTTTATAATCTTCTCATAGTGTTCAGCACGATCTGCTAAAAATAGTAGTATTTCAGCTCTTTGAGATATTTTACTTGCATTGCTCATAAGATACGATCTAATCATCGCTCCAAGCTCTGTCCCACCTGGCTCTTTAGTGATTATGGCATTTGGATAGATCTCTTTTAGCATATTAATCTGCGTTGTTTTACCCGCTCCATCGACCCCTTCAAAACTAATTAACATACTCATCCTTTATTTTTTGATAAACATCTTTTGGTACAAGTAAGCTAATATCCCCTTTATGACTTAAAACAGATCTAACAATAGAGCTTGATATGAAGGCATTTTTAAGACTTGGCATAAAATACACTGTCTCAAATTCGCTCCACAAAGAGGCATTAGCATAGCCAATTTGTAGCTCATATTCAAAGTCACTTACAGCTCTTAATCCCCTTACAACCGTGTTGATATTAAGCGATTTAGCAAAATCAACTAAGAGATTATCAAATCCCATAACCTCTACGCTAGGTAGATCTTTTGTAGCGATTTTGGCTAATTCAACTCTTTGATTGTAGTTAAAATATGGGGTTTTGCTCTCATTTAAAGCAACTGCTACAATAACCTTATCAAATACATTACTAGCACGCTTAATAACATCAAGATGCCCATTTGTAATAGGATCAAAAGTCCCTGGATATATACATGATTTCATTTTTACCTCTACTTGATTATAGCTTGATTTTTATTTATTACTTGTGCTTTTAAAATTTGATTATTTTGATTTCTTACGCTGATAATCTGTCCTATATTGCCATCACTAAGAGCTGTTACTATAATCTCAACTTTTAAAGAACCATCATTGATCACGGCTGTGATTTTATCGCCTTTTCTTACATCGCTTAGGGTTTTGAAGTGGCGGTTAGTTAAAATTTT
>NZ_JANQCT010000008.1:0-66956 GCF_024723495.1 Campylobacter sp. RM19073
AGCCCATTTGGGTTTAGCTATGGTTTGGGCTTTATTAAAAACCACTTTTCTAAGCTCAGGTATCACATCAGCAGTAGCATTTGGGTGCTTTGTTTTGTTATAGACTTTTAGCAAGGCAGTTGCTAACTCATCTTTATCTATTTGTCCTACTAACGCATTAAACCTATTATCTAGCTCATCAGTTAGCCTATCTATCTCTTTATCCCTTTGCGGACTGATTTTGCCATACTCATTATCTAGTGCCATATCTTGCTTTTTTAGTGCTATTAGCTCTTTGCTTATTTGCTCGTTAGCTTGGCTTTTTGGCAAGACTTTTACTATCTTTTCTAAATCATCTAAATCAGTAGTTCTCTCAAGCTTAGCGTTATTTAGCTCACTTGATATTAGCCTTGTTTGCTCGTTTCTAGCCTCTACTTCACCAGCTAATCTACGATATTCTAGCCCATCTTTACCCATACCGCCACTAGCAAAGCCCTCTATGCTTTGGATTTTATGTTGTATTTCGTGGTATAAAATACTTCTTAGCATTTCAGGCTTATTATAGAGTTTAGAGTTTAAAACTATTTCATCAAGCGTTTTATTGTAATATCCATCATACATAGACATTTGACCTTCAAGTTCATCAAATCTTACTTTCAAATCTCTTAGCTGTGGATAAGCATTAAAGAGCTTTTTATCATCTAGCACTTCGCTAAGCTTTAAACCATCTTTTGCCTTTGTGATAATACTAGCTTGTTGGCTTAAAGTAGCGTTTAAGTTATTTAGATTGGCTTGGTATTTATCATTTATTTTAGCTCTATCTTGTAAGACTTCTAGTTTTTCTCTATTTTTTTCTTTAAAAGCCTTAGCGTCAAACAAATCTTTTATTACTTTTTTAAACTTGCCACCAAGCGGATTTATCTCAAACTTCCATTTGCCATCAATGTCTTTATACCAGCCAGTTTTAGTCCATATTTGGCTCTCATCTACTCCATTTTTTACCATCTCCCTAGCGGTTTTTAGTTTAGCCTTATTTGCTCCGATTGCGTTCTCTCCTCCAAAAATATAATTATAATTATCCTTTGGTGTTTTACCTAGGGCTTTACCCACAATATCAGGTCTATCATTTAAAATCACAGGTAAATCATTGGCTAATCTTTGGCTAATTCGTGCCAATTGTGGGGCTAATTTGGCTGAATTTTCTAGCATTTTTATAGCCTCAACTGAGCCACCAGCTCCTAGTAAAAATCCCTTGAGAAATGCTTCAGCCTTTTTGTCTGGGTCTTGCTCAGCATTAGCATTTATCGCTCCACCTGCAGCTCCACTACCTAGGTGTAATATAGCCTTTTGCAACGCCATAGTGCTAAAGCCACCCATCATATTTTTGGCTTGACTTTTATTAGCCGTTGTGGTAGAATTCTCAGCGGTGGTTAGCTTAGGTGTCTTTGAGCTTTTAATTTCAGCATAAGCGGAAATGGTCTTGCTGTCGCCACCTTTTAAAGCTTTATCTATTCTAGCTTTTTTATCTATACTTAGGTTAGTTTTTTCATATACTGTAATAATCCAGTTATTATCCCCTTTATTATAAAAGCCCTTGCTAAGACCGATTAAATAATAATCATTATCTTTTTTATACCATATAGTATCTACGCCGTTTTCATTTATAATTTTGCCATTTTTTATAATCTCATTTAAGCCATTTATTAATTTCTCTTGCGGTATATCGCCGTAAAAACTAGCAAAGTCATTAAGGTGCTTAGCTTCTATCTTGCTAAGCCCATACCCTTTTATATCGCCATTTGCAGCTTTAGCTTCGCCCCACACTAAATCGATATCGCCTAGCTCTTTTCTCTCAAACGCTCCAGCTACTTGCCCTTGTCTTTCAACTAAAAGCTTTCTAATGGCATTTGCCCCATCGTGGTAAAACTCAGCGTAATTAGTGCCGAATTCTTTTATAGGATTAATGTTATACTTAGTTTCGATATCTTTGCGATACTGAGCTAAATTTTCAGCTTCTTTTTTAGCTTCAGCTTTTACTGGCTCTTGCGTTGGCTCTTTGGTTTTAGATAAATTTACTTGATTTTCAGCCTTAATTTGCGTTGGCTCATTAGCTTGAGATTTAACCACTTGTTCTATATCTTTTAACGCATTTTTAAACTCATTTAAGAGATTTCTTGTAGGCGTTGGCAAGTTGCCATCTGGGATATTCTCAATATTTTTAATCGCTAGTTTAAAGTCGCCATTAGCATTTAAAATGGCTCTATTTAAGTGTAGTTTTAAGGCTTCATTATTGCCTAATCTTGGTATTAAAGGCTTGAGCTTTTCTATTATGAAGTTTGCCTTCATAGTTTCAGCTCTTTTTCCGCTTTGGTTTTTAATAGAGCTAAATTCAGCCAAAAATATCTAAAATTTAGATAAAATGTCCCATTTGATAAAGGGGAGATATCTTGATAGAGTATGGGAAATTTAAGATAGAGTGCATAAAAAAGCGTGTTAAATATTTACGCCTAAAGATTACTTCAACTGGTGATATTAAGCTCATAGCTCCACTTTACGCTACTAAATTTCAAATAGACAACTTTATCAAAACTCACTCTATTTGGATAGAAAAGACCCTATCAAAAATCCCAAAAAACGATCCAAATCTGATAAAATTCCTAGGCAAAAGCTATAAAATCCAAATATCTAATGAGTTTAAATTTAGCGATGATTATATATTTACTCCAGATTTACAAACTCTAAATCATTACGCCAACGAAAAGCTAAAAGAGCTAATAAGCCAATATATCGCTATTTATAGCCCTAAAATAGGCAAAGAGATAAATGCTATTAGGATTAAAAAGATGACTACTAGATGGGGTAGTTGTAATAGTAAAAAGGGATATTTGAATTTTAGTTCAAATCTCATTCAAAGAGATATTAAATTTATAGAGTATGTGGTGCTTCACGAGTTAGCTCACCTAATCTATCCGCACCACCAAAAGGAATTTTATGATTTTATCGCATCTTTAATGGCTGATTTTAAATCTAGACTTAATCTATAAATCTCCTTGTAATATCTCCATAAGACTCAACCCTTCTGTCTCTTAAAAATGGCCACCACCTTCGGATTTGCTCGCATTTTTGCATATCTATATCTACTATTTGGACGATTTCATCTGTTGAATTTGACCTAAATAGCTCTACCCCTTGAGCGTCAAAAACAAAGCTATTTCCCCAAAATTTAATCCCACCGCCACACTCATCGCTTTCAAAACCCACACGATTAACGCTAATTACAGGGATATTATTTGCCACAGCATGACCCCTTTGGACTGCTACCCAAGCCTCTAGTTGGGCTGATTTTGTCTCTTCATCATCAGAGTCAAACCACCCAATCGCAGTTGGATATATTAATAATTTAGCCCCACTTAAAGCCATTAATCTAGCAGCTTCTGGATACCACTGATCCCAGCAAACAAGCACTCCAAGCCTTCCTAAACTAGTATCAATAGGCTTAAAGCCTAAATCCCCAGGCGTAAAATAGAATTTTTCATAGAAATTTGGATCATCTGGAATATGCATTTTTCTATATATACCAGCCTCTTTTCCATCGCTATCAAATACAACTGAAGTGTTATGATATAGCCCCTCGCTTCGCTTTTCAAATAGCGAAGTTACCAGCACCACTTTATTATCCTTAGCTACATTAGCCCAGTAAATTTTATCCTTTTGATAATCATTTGCTAAATCAAATTTATCCACATTTTCATCTTGACAAAAATACGCCCCTTGATGGAGCTCTTGAAGCACTACAAGCTGCGCTCCATCTCTAGCAGCCTTTTGGATCATCTGCGTTGTGTGGTTAATCGTGCTATCTTTATTGCCATAATATCTATGCGAAATTAGCGCTACTTTCATTATTTTATCCTTTTATATCTATTTTGACTTGAGCAGTGTAAGCTACCATTTTGTCTAATAAACACCCTACTATCCACGCCTATTATATCCCTATTTGGAATTGCTTTTTTAAGAGCATTTATAGCGTTTTCATCAGCGTTTTTATCCCCATATGTCGGCACGATTACAGCACCATTTATAAATATAAAATTACAATATGTCGCCCCAAGGCGTCTGCCATTATAGTAGATTGGTTTGGGTAAGTTTAATCCCACAAGCTCAAATCCAGCCGATTCTAGCTCTCTTTTCATTAAATTTAACTCCACATAATGCTCATCGCTCTCATCATCACAAGCTGCGTAAGCTACAATATTTGGGGCTATAAATCTAGCTAGAGTATCTATGTGGCTATCGGTATCATCGCCTTTTATAAAACCATGTTCTAGCCAGATTATTTTCTCTAGCCCAAATAGGGATTTTAATCTATTTTCTAGCTCAAATTTGCTTAAATTATTTCTATTATCATTTAATAAACACTCAGTAGTAGTTAGCATCGTGCCATTGCCGTTAAATTCTACACTCCCACCTTCTAATATCAAATCCACATCTTGTAAAACTCCGCCAAAATGCTTAAATAATTTTGCATTTACTGCGTTATCTTTGCTACTACTAAATTTGCCACCCCAAGCGTTAAATTTAAAATTATAGCTAATTATCTCATCAGCCCTTTGAACATCGATAGCACCATAATCTCTAATCCAAGTATCATCGGTATCCACTTGTAAAAATTCGCAATTTTTATACTTTTTAAACCTATCAAAATCACTTAAATTCGGCGCTATCAATAGCACTTTTTGATAGCTACTAACCACCCTTACTAGCTCTTCATAGCTATCTAAAATTTCATCTAGATATAATGCCCAATCACTCTTACTATGCGGTATGCTAAGCATCAAAAGCTCTTGAGCTTCCCACTCAGCAAAAGCCCTAATCTTACTATTTAAATTTAACATAACAAACCTTTAATTAAATCGCAAAGAATAGCAAAAAATATTTTAAAATCTAATAAATTATATTTTAATTTAAGCTAAATTACGATAGCATTTAGACCCTATTTTTAATGAAAGATAAACAATGATATTTAGCTCATATGCCTTTATATTTGGCTTTTTGCCTATTATGCTCTTTGGATTTTATCTCTTAAAATATCTAAAATATCATAGACTTTCTAATATATTTTTAGTCCTTGGTAGTCTATTTTTCTATGGATTTTGGAATTTAATCTATATCCCATTGCTACTTGGCTCTATCTTAATTAACTACATAATAGCTAAGAGAATTTTAACGCCGAATTTGAGCTGGTGGGGGGGGGGGTAAAGCCCACTTTAATTTTTGGCATAATATTTAATCTTGGATTACTTGGATTTTTCAAATATACAGATTTTTTCTTAGAAAATTTCAATCTTTTTAGCCAAATTTTAAATTTAAACTTCAATATTCCTTTACCACATATAGTCTTGCCTTTAGCAATCTCATTTTTTACCTTTCAGCAGATTGCGTTTTTAACAGATTGCTATAAAAAGGTAGATACTAATGATTTACAAGAGGGAAGTAAAAATATTGATTTTATAGATTACTGCTTATTTGTCAGCTTCTTTCCACAGCTAATTGCTGGGCCAATAGTCCATCACAAGGAGATGATGCCACAATTTAAAGCAAATGAAACTATCAAGATTGAGCTTATAGCTAAAGGGGTTTTTATATTCTGTATTGGAATATTTAAAAAGATATTTATCGCAGATAGCTTTGCTAAGTGGGCTAATGCTGGTTTTGGCTATGTTGAAAATGGTGGAATTTTAAATATTGTAGAGTCGTGGGTAACCTCGCTTTCATATACATTTCAGTTATATTTTGATTTTAGTGGGTATTGTGATATGGCTATTGGGCTTGGGCTTATGTTTGGCATTATCTTGCCTATGAATTTTAACTCTCCATATAAATCATTGAGTATAACTGAATTTTGGCGTAGATGGCATATAACTCTTGGTAGATTTTTAAAAGATTATCTATATATTCCACTTGGCGGTAATAAATTTGGCAAGCTTTTAACGCTTAGAAATCTCTTTATAGTAGCATTTTTAAGCGGAATTTGGCATGGTGCTGGCTGGGGATTTGTGATTTGGGGAGCGCTTCATGGCTTAGCTATGGTAATCCATAGGATTTACTCATATTATAGTAGCTCATTTAAATTTATTAATTTTAGAGTGTATAAGGTTTTTTGCTGGTTTATAACATTTAATTTTTTAAATATAACTTGGATATTTTTTAGAAGTCAAAACTTAGATGGGGCTTTAAATTTACTTAAAGGAATGTTTGGAATTGTCTGGATAGAACTACCACAAAAGCTTAGATTTCCTTTTATTTTAGAGCATATTGGTGGTAGAAATGATACTATTATATATCTAATACTCGCATTTATCATAACCTTAATATTCAAAAATAGCATTGAGATGCTAAATTCATTTAAGCCAAATTTAAAAAACGCAATTTTTGCTGGATTTTTGCTATATTTAGCACTTATTACTTTAAGCATAACTCCATATGTAGAGTTTATATATTTCAATTTTTAAGGTTACAAAATGCCAAATGATAAGAATTCAAAAAGATTTATAGCAGTTGCTATTGCTACGCCTATAGCTCTTACTACTATTTTATTTGGTTTTATATACATATATGACCCACTTCAGATATTTCATAAAAGCTTTTTTGGTAAGCCACGATTTTTTGGTGAGATGCGTCTTGGGGCTAGAGGGATTATAGAGCATTATGATTATGATTCATATATCATTGGCACCTCTATGCTACAAAACACCTCAGCAAAAGAGGCAAACCAAAAAATTAGCGGTAATTTTGTTAATATATCTCCAGCAGCAAGCAGTATAGCCGAAAGAGCCATTATATTAAATTTTCTATTTAAACACAAAAAACCTAAAAGTATAATCTACTCTTTAGACGCATTTACCGATGAGATGAGAGGGAAGGTAAATTTCAAACTACTTTATGATGATTCAAAACTAAATGATTTAGAAGCCTATCTAAATGATAGATTTCTAATATGTATTTTAACACTTAGTAAAAATGAGAAATGCGTCGGTAAGCCTGATATTGAAACTGCCTTACAATGGTATAGAGAAGAGAAGCATCAGCAAAGATTAGGCGGATTTGCTAATTGGATAAAGTATAATCCAGATGAATTAAAGAAATTTGATCTTTTTAATCTCAAATCAGTGATATTTGATGATAACTTAATGGATATAACAAAGCAAAAGAAATTTCTCAGCCAATTTACCCTACCTTTTATCAAAGATAATCCGCAAACCAAATTTTACCTAATACTCCCGCCATACTCTAGATTTCATTTTAAAGTTTTTCCATCAGCTTTTATGGAGCGTAAAAAGGTGGTATTGTGGCTACTTGAGCAAATTAGGGATTTAGATAATGTTAAGATTTACGCATTTGATGATTTAGATTATCCTGATGATATTGCCAATTACGCTGGAGATACAATCCATTACGCACAAGATATGAACTCTTTAGAGCTTAGTGCTATTAAAGACAAAAGACATATTCTCACTCTTGATAACGCAAAATCATACTTTGATAAAGTGGAGCAAAAGATTAAATCATATGATGTAGAGCCATTTATTGATATGATAAAAAATTTATAATAAACAAGGTTTTAAAATGCCAAATGATAAGAATGCAAAAAGATTTATACTTATTACCCTACTATATCCACTGCCTTTTGTGATTATGATTTTTGGATTGATATATATTTATGACCCGCTCCAAATATTTCATAAACCATACTTTAGAGAAGCTACATTTTTTACAGATATGAGAAAACAAGCTTTAGGAATTATAAAAAATTATGAATTTGACTCATATATAATAGGAACTTCAATGCTAGAAAATACCGATTCCAAAGAGGCCACAAATAAACTTAGTAACGATGGTAATTGGATAAATATATCACTTAGCGGTAGTGGTTTTGATGAAAGAGCTATAGTGATGGATTATATATTTAAAAATCAAAATCCAAAACATATTATATACTCTCTTGATGGATATTATATTGTAAATAATCACAATAATAGTAGTTTGGATTGGGATTTTTTATACAATAATAATTTATATGATGATATAAAAATTTATATGAATTGGAAATTTATATCTTGTGCTGTCAGATTTTCAAACCAAGAAAAATGTGTAGGCAAAATAGATGATATATATCAAATTACCAACTGGTATAAAAAAAATAAAGCAATATTTGGTGGATTTGATAACTGGATAAAAAATAAAGATAATGATGCGATCAAGCAGCCGCTAATAGATATAAAAAATGGTAATCTAAAAAATATAAATAATCAAGATGTATGGGGGGGGGTAGATATATTAGCTCAACAAGATTATCTACAAAAATATTTAATTAGATTTTTTAAAGACTATCCAAATACCAAATTTTCAATAATAATCCCAACATATTCAAGACTATTTTATCGTATGCGAAATATAAAAGGAGCATATAGTGATAATTCTAAATATTTTTATATCTGGGAAAAATCTCTACGATACTTTATCACAAAAAGCAGTAATTATAAAAATGTCAAAGTATATGGATTTGATGATTTAGATTATGCTGATGATATTGCTAATTATAAAGACTTGCCACATTATAGCAAAGATTTAAATTCAATCCAACTTGACGCTATCAAAAATCAAACCAATATCCTAACCCCACAAAACATAGATAAGTATTTAAAAACAGTGGAGCAAAAGATTAAATCATATGATATAGAGCCATTTATCAAGGCTTTAGAAAATGTAGAGATAGAGCAGTAATAGCCCATAAATAGGGCTATATATTAAAATTTAATCAGCTAAATTATCGTTTTAGCTGATTTACGGTTTGGAGCATTTCATCACTTGCGGTGATAGCTTTTGAGTTGGCCTCATACGCACGCTGACCGGTGATGAGATCGGTCATCTCTTCAACGAGCTGGACATTACTCATCTCTACAAAGCTTTGCTTAATCTGACCAAATCCATCAGTTCCACCATTTCCAATATTTGGAGCTCCGCTTGCTGCTGTTTCTAAAAATAGATTATCCCCCATAGAGTGAAGTCCAGCTGGATTGACAAAACCAGCTAACTCTATTTGACCAATTTGCGTCATCTCTTGATTGCCTGGCTGAAGCACAGACACAGTCCCATCTGTGCCTATTGAAATTTCAGTCGCATCAGCTGGAATAGTCATCTCTGGAAGCAATCTATAGCCATCACTATTTACTATATTTCCATCGCCATCAAGCTTAAATGCCCCATTTCTTGTGTATGCCGTAGTCCCATCTGGAAGTTGTACTTGGAAAAAGCCATTTCCGGCAATTGTCATATCTAGATTATTGCCAGTCTCTTTAAAATATCCTTGATTAAACATCTTTGTAATAGCAGTAGGACGCACACCAAGACCCACTTCCATACCTGTAGGGCTCATAGTTGTAGCACTAGTTGGGGTGCCTGCGTATTGCATTGTTTGATACATTAAATCAGCAAATTCAGCTCTACTTTTCTTAAAACCTATTGTATTAACATTTGAGATATTGTGCGAAGTCGTATCTATCTGTGTTTGCTGAGCCATCATACCTGTAGCTGCTGTATATAGTGATCTTATCATTACTCTATCCTTTAGTTAGCTCTCATTGAGGCTAGTTTATTTATCGCTTCTTGGTTTAAATCACTCATATGAGTTGTCATAACTTTTTGATACATATCTACCATTCTTTGGGTCTCTATTAGACTTACCATCTCTTTTACTGGATTTACATTTGAGATTTGTGCGTAACCTTGAGCTATAGAGCCACTTGTAGCATTATCTACCACATCTTCTAAGCTATCTATTTTATATAGATTATCCCCTTCTTTTTGTAAATTTCTAAGCTCTCTAGGCTGGGCTACATATAATCTTCCTACTGGATCTTGATTTGAGTAGATATTACCATTACTATCAATTGTCATTGGAGCATTTTGCGGAATAATTATCCCCCTTGTGAGCGGTGGCTGGGCTTCATAATTTGTCGGCAAAACCCTATACCCCTCTTTAGTAACCAAATACCCTTCATTATCTAAATTCAAAGAGCCATTTTTAGTAAGTCTTACACCAGCTGGAGTATCTACTAATAAAAATAGATCATTTTTACCAATTGCTATATCAAGAGGATTATTAGTATGCTTTAACCCACCTACGCTAAAATCTGTATAAACTTCATTAATATGAGGCACTCTATTTAAAGTGCGATTTAAGAATTTAGCAGAATCTTTAGTGTGATTTTCTAGTGGTAATATATCCTTAGTCTCTTTAAAAATTCTTTCAAAATCAGCTATTACCACATCATCTTTTTTATACCCACTGGTATTGATATTAGCAAGATTATTAGTAATAATATCCAAGCGGTTAAACTGCGTTACCATCGCACCAGTTGCTTGGTAATATCCGTTTTGCATAGTAGCTCCTAATAAAAATGATTTTAGGCAAATAAGCAAGTTGCGTTCCATAATAAAATTTGAGTATAAAAAACATATTATTTTCATAAACATTAAGCTATAAAAAATTAATTTTAATGTATAATCACAACTTCATTTAAACCAAAATTAAGGCTTATAAATTTGACCAAGATATTTAATGAGAAATTTTTTAAATTCATCTTTATAGTTACCATAATCATAATTGGCTTATGGCTTACTTTTCCAACTGAGCTAACCCAAGCACAAAAACTAGCCTACAAAAATGCCTATTTTACCACAATTATGCTGACTTTTGGCGGGATTAGCATAGGTATAATTCTAGGCTTTATTTTAGCATTTTTAAAATTTTTAGATATTAAAATTTTATCATTTATCATCGATGAATACATAGATATTATCCGTGGCACACCTGTGTTATTGCAACTTATGATATTTGCTTTTGTTATTCTTGCTACACTTAGTGATAATTTTTACGCAGCAGTTATAGCACTTGGATTAAATAGCTCTGCTTATGTCGCAGAGATAGTTCGTAGCGGTATTAATAGCGTAGATCGCGGTCAAATGGAAGCAGCTCGTGCAATGGGGCTTAGCTATAGTGTATCAATGAGATTAATCATATTTCCACAAGCTATTAAAAATATCCTTCCAGCCCTTGCTAATGAATTTATAAGCCTATTTAAAGAGACTTCCGTAGTGGGGCTTATAGGTATTTTTGATCTAACAATGCAAAGCAAAAGCCTACAAGCTACACTATTTACTCCAGAGCCGATTTTGTTTGCTGGGGTGATATATTATGCTAATGTTAAGATATTTTCTGTTATAGCAAAATTATTAGAAAATAGGTTAAATAAAGATGATTAAGGTAGTAAATTTAACAAAAAATTATGGCGATTTATCTGTATTAAATGGCATAAATACCCAAATTCACAAAGGCGAAGTAGTAGCTATAATAGGTCCAAGCGGCGGGGGAAAAAGCACATTCTTACGCTGTTTAAATAGATTAGAAGAGCCAAGTAGTGGAGAGATATTTATAAATGGCAAAAATATCTTAGATAAAAAAGTAGATATAAATAAGGTAAGACAAAAAGTTAGTATGGTCTTTCAGCATTTTAATCTCTTTGCTAATAAAACCGTAATGCAAAATTTAACCCTAGCACCAATCCAAACAAAGCTATGCAGTGAGTCTGAAGCTAAAGATATAGCCTTAACTTTACTAAAAAAAGTTGGATTAGAGTCCAAAGCAGATGTCTATCCGCACAAGCTAAGTGGCGGTCAAAAGCAAAGAATAGCCATAGCTAGAAGTCTAGCCTTAAAGCCTGAAATAATACTATTTGATGAGCCTACAAGTGCCTTAGATCCAGAGATGATAGGCGAAGTTTTATCCATTATGAAAGAGGTAGCAAGTGAGGGTTTGACTATGGTTGTAGTAACTCACGAGATGGGATTTGCAAGAAATGTAGCAAATAGAATATTTTTTATGGATAAGGGGGTTATAGCAGTAGATGGCTCCCCTAAATCCATCTTTGCAGATACTTCGCACCCAAGACTAAATGAATTTTTAAATAAGGTTTTAAACCATTAAAAGGAGCTTAAATGAAACTATTTTTCAAACTATTTTTCGGTGTTGCTTTATTAGCTACTTTGGCTCTTAGCCAAACGATAAAAGTCGGCACAAACGCTACATATCCGCCATTTGAATTTATAAATGAGCAAAATCAAATAACTGGGTTTGATATTGATTTAATAAGCGAAATATCTAAGATTGCTGGGTTTAAATTTGAGATTGTAAATATCTCTTTTGATGCTTTAATTCCAGCTTTAAAAGCCGGTAAAATCGACATTATAGCTTCAGCTATGAGTGCTACTCCTATAAGAGCTAAGGCTGTTGATTTTAGCAAACCATACTATAATACTATGAATTTATTTATAAAAAGAGCTGATAATAAAGATTTAACCAAGCTTGAGCAATTAGAAGGCAAAAAAATATCTGTCCAATTAGGCACAGTCCAAGAGTTAGCCGCTAGAGAGATTAAATCAGCTAAAGTTATGACTATTGATGAAATTTTTGGTGCGGTTATGGCTGTGAAAAACTCAAAAGCCGATGCCTTAATAGTAGATAGCTCTATAGGCTATGGGTATTTAAAGCAAAATCCAGATTTAGCTGAATTTTTAATCCTTCCAGATGGTAGCGATGGATTTAGCTTTGCTTTTGATAAAAATAAAAATAAAGAGCTTCAAGCTAAGGTAGATAGTGCTATAGATGAGCTAAAGAGAAATGGCACTTATGATGAACTTTTAATCAAATATGATCTAAAATAAGGGAGTTAAATGAGAAATTTATTTAAGATATTTGTGGCTATATTTTGTCTATCTGTAGCCTTAAATGCTAAGGAGATTATCATCGGTTCTGATGCTGAGTATCCGCCATTTGATTATATAGATGAAAATGGCAAAATCGCTGGATTTGATATTGATTTAATCGATGAAATATCTAAAGTTGCTGGATTTGAGTATAAATTTATAAAAATTGGCTTTGATGCCTTAATTCCAGCTTTAAAAGCCGGTAAAATCGATATGATTGCTGCTTCTATGAGTGCTACTAATGAGCGTAAAAAATCTGTTGATTTTAGTGATCCATATTTTTTTACTAAAAATTTATATTTAAAACTTGCAAATAATGATAAAATCGTATCAAAAGAGCAGCTAAACAACCTTAAAATTGGCGTGATGCTTGGCACAGTTCAAGAGGGCGTAGCACATTCAATAAAAGGAGCTAGAGTTATTCCAACTGAAGGCATTGCTGGTTCTATTATGAATTTAAAAGCCAAAAAAGTAGATGTAGTAATCGTAGATAGCTCTGTTGGGTTTGGGTATCTAAATAAAAATAGAGACATTGTAAATTTCTTAGAAGAGTCAGATGGTAGTGATGGATTTAGCTTTGCTTTTAATAAGGGTAAAAATAGCGAATTTTTAAATAAATTTAATGCAGCCTTAAAAGAGATCAAAGATAATGGCACTTATGATAAACTACTTGTTAAATATGATCTTAAATGAATCAAATTTACGCATTAACTGATCAAAATTTCACTCCAAATCATACTTTAAAAGCTCAAATTAATGAGCTTTTAAATAGTGGAGTTAAGATAATTCAATATAGAAATAAAAGCCAAAATCACGATATATCACTTCTAAAAGAGATAGCAAAAATTTGTAAAAGTTATAATAGTAAATTTATAATAAATGATGATGTAAATCTAGCCAAAATAGTTCAAGCTAGTGGCGTTCATATCGGCAAAGATGATGAGAGTCTAAAAAGAGCTAGGGATATTTTAGGGTATGAAGCATTTATAGGAGTTAGCTGTTATAGCGATTTAAACCTAGCTAGGAATGCTACTAAAAATGGCGCTGATTATATCGCATTTGGCTCGCTATTTCCTAGCAGCTCTAAGCCAAACGCACCGCTATGTCCGCTTAATATAATCAAAGAAGCTAGATTAAAATTTAAAGAAAAAATCGCCGTAATAGGTGGAATTAATAGCTCAAATTTAAATTTAATAAAAGATATTGGCGTTGATTACATAGCTATAATATCCGCACTATATACAGGTGGATCTATAAAGGACAATATAGATAAATTAAATAGAGCATTAAAGGGATAAAATGGATATAATCTCAGCGATAATCTTAGGCATTGTAGAGGGGCTTACTGAGTTTTTGCCAGTTAGCTCAACTGGGCATATGATCCTTACTTCACACTTTTTAGGACTTAAGCAAAATGAAATTTTAAAATGCTTTGAGGTTGTCATTCAGCTTGGTAGTATTTTGGCTGTTGTGTGGGCTTTTAAAGAGCGTCTTACAAGTGATATTTTACTATGGATCAAGCTAATTATCGGATTTATCCCAACTGCGATTATAGGTTTTTTGGCCTATAAATACATTAAAGAGCTATTTAACCCAAACACTGTAGCATATATGCTTATCATTGGCGGTATTGTTTTTATCATTGTTGAGCTATTTCAAAAACGCCCTAGCTATACTCCAAGCACCACGCATATTCACAATATCAGCCACAAACAAGCCTTTATAATCGGTCTTAGTCAGTGCTTAGCTATGATTCCTGGCACCTCTAGAAGTGGCTCTACTATTATTACTGGGTTGCTTTGCGGGCTTAGCCGTGAAGTGGCAGCTAGATTTAGCTTCTTACTTGCAATTCCTACAATGATAGCAGCTACAATATATGATAGCTATAAAAATAGAGAGATTTTCGCTACAAATTTAGATCAAATTTGGATATTTTTACTTGGTGGGGCTGTAGCGTTTATAGTTGCTCTTGTGGTTATTAAGCTATTTTTGCGTTTTGTGGCACACTTTAGCTATATTAGCTTTGGGATTTACCGCATAATTTTAGGATTAGCGTTTTTGTTATTTGGCTCATATCTTGTTTAAAGATTTAGCTAATTCTACGCAATCTTTTATGCTTTGCGATTTAGAGATTATAGGGTCGCAATAGTCCTTTAGCTCCTTAGCTGTAGCTTTGCCTATAGCTACTGCTTTGTAGCTATGATCCCAGCCAAAATTTTGGATAAACGCACGCACATTCATAGGACTTGTAAAAATTAAAACTGAGTTTAATTGCGGTTTTTCATAGCTATTATTTTTTAAAATTATATTTTCATAGCCATCAATTACGCTTATATCAATGCCGTTTTGACGAAAGTATATATCTAAATTTGAAATTGTCTCTTTAGCTTTGATAAATACTACTCTCTTGCCATCTAATTTTTCTAAAATTTCAGCACCAAACTCGCTTCCATGCGAATTCTTAGCCTCATAAATTTGCCTAAATCCAAACTCCTTACAAGCTAGAGCCGTAGCCTTGCCAATAGCAAAAACCAAAATATCAGCTAAGGTTATAGAGTTAAATTTAAGCGAATTAATAGCGTTTTTGCTAGTAACTATAAGAGCGTCAAATTCACTTAAATCAAGATTAAATTTATTAAACTCAATCCTACAAAGCGAAATTTGCTCCACGCTCTCATCATCAAAAGGCGTATTGGAGAGTAGATATATCATATCTTAATCTAGAAAATCCACCCTACTCCCACTCAATTGTCGCTGGTGGCTTAGAGCTGATATCATAAACTACACGGTTAATTCCGCTTACTTCGTTTATTATACGGCGGCTACAATTTTCTAATAAATCATATGGGAGCCTTGAAAAGCTAGCCGTCATACCATCGCTCGCATCAACTACACGGATACAAACAGCATTCTCATATGTCCTATTATCCCCCATTACGCCTACTGAATTTACATTTAAAAGCACGCAAAATGCTTGCCAAGTCTTATCATACCAGCCACTACTTTTTAGCTCTTCTCGTAAAATTACATCAGCTTTTCTAAGTAGCTCAAGGCTAGGCTCATTTACCTCGCCCATTATGCGTATAGCAAGTCCTGGCCCAGGGAATGGATGGCGAAATACCACATCACGGCTAAGCCCAAGCTCAAGCCCAAGTGCTCTAACCTCATCTTTGAAAATCTCTCTTAATGGCTCAATAAGCTCAAATTTCATCCATTCAGGAAGTCCGCCTACATTGTGATGGCTCTTAATGGTTTTAGACGCACCAGCTACGCTACTCTCGATTATATCAGTATATAGAGTTCCTTGAGCTAGATATTTTACATTAGCGTGTTTTTTAGCTTCAGAGTCAAAAACCTCTATAAATGTCTCACCAATAATTTTGCGTTTTTTCTCTGGATCCCTTACCCCTTTTAAACGGCTCAAAAATAGCTCACTAGCATCAATGCTGATTAAATTTACTCCAAGTTTAAGCTTAAACATCTCTTCAACTTGCTTAGCCTCATTAGTTCGTAGTAAGCCATTATCTACAAATACCACTATCAAATTCTCAGGCACTGCAGCTGCTAAAAGTGCAGCAACAACAGAGCTATCCACTCCGCCACTTACAGCACACAATACCTTATCATCGCCTACTTTTTCTCTAATGGCAGCAATTTGAGTTTTAGCAAAACTTCCCATATTCCAAGTGCTATCGCACCCACAAATCTTAGCAAAGTTTTTAAGCATTACACTACCAAATTCGCTATGAGCCACCTCTGGATGAAACTGCATAGCATAAATTTTACGCTCAAAATCACCAAATACACAAAATTCGCTATTTTGGCTCTTTGCTATTACTTCAAAGCCCTTTGGAAGTTCATTTACCTTATCAGAGTGGCTCATCCATACAACGCTATTATTTACCACACCACTCATAAACTCGCACTCTTTTATAATCTCTATATTTGCCTTACCATACTCTTTGTGATTGGCTGGAGCGACATTGGCGCCATTTTTATGAGCGATTAACTGCATACCATAGCATATCCCAAGGATAGGAAGTCCAAGAGAAAATACCCCATCATCACAAAAATAAGCATTCTCATCATACACACTTGCTGGGCCACCACTTAGAATTATCCCTTTTGGGTTTTTTGCTCTTATGGTCTCAATGCTAGCATTAAAGGGCATAAGCTCGGTATAAACGCCTTGCTCTCTAAGTCTTCTAGCAATTAATTGGGTATATTGTGAGCCAAAATCTAGCACCAAAATATCAGCATTTTTCATAATTTATCCTAAAATTAAATTTACGCAAGTCTATCTAAATTTGGCTTATTAATTAATTAGCCTTAATCTCTTGTTTAAAATCTGTATAGAATGGATCTGCCTTATATCCACATCCTGCTAAAAAAATTAAGCAAAAAACGGCTATAATTGCCATATGCAAAGTTTTGAGATTATTAACCATATTATAAACGATCCTAAATATAAAAAATTAAAAGCCGCAAAAGAGACAAGAGATATATTAAAATTGCTCGGCGTTGCCAAAAATAGGCTTATTAAATTTACATACCAAAAAGATGGAAATTTATTTATCGCTGTGGTGCATCCACTTGCCAAATTTGAGCTAAATCACGATAGTATCAAATTTCAGATAAAAAACCTATTAAACACATATATTCATAATGCTCCTAGCACTACCCTAACCCCTGTAAATAGCGTAGTAGTTTTCATCACAAAACCTAAAAATTTCCAAGAAATACCCAAAGAGCAAAAGCCAATTTTCATAGAGCGAAGTGATGGAAAATTTCAAAATAACGCCAAAGATAGAGATATTTACGAACTTTTTGAAAGATTAAGAGAGTCCATAAATGCTAATAGATGAGCTAAAATCGCTACCAAATAGCCCAGGAATTTATCAATATTTTGATAAAAATGCAAAGCTTTTATATGTTGGCAAAGCTAAGAATTTAAAAAACCGAGTAAAAAGCTATTTTAACGCTGATGCTACGCCAAATTCAAATCTTAGCCCACGCATAGCAAAGATGATAAGCCAAGCTGTGCATATAGAGTGGATCACTACTCAAAGCGAACAAGATGCGTTGATACTAGAAAATTCATTTATCAAGCAACTTCACCCAAAATATAATATCTTATTAAGAGATGATAAAACCTACCCATATATATGCTTAGATTTAAATAGCGATTTTCCTAGATTTGAGATAACTAGAAAGGTGTTAAAAGGCTCTAATATCAAATATTTTGGCCCATTTTTCAAAGGTGCTAATGAGATTTTAGAAGCTTTGTATTTAGAGTTTAAACTAGTCCAAAAAAGATTATGCCTAAAAGAGAAAAAGGGGTGCTTATTTCATCAAATTAACCGCTGCTACGCTCCTTGTCTTGGGCTAATTGATAAAAATGATTACGCTAAAATCGTAAATGAAGCTATAAAAAAGATTAAAAATCCAGAGCTTTTAATACCAAATTTAGAAAAAACAATGCTAAATTTAGCCCAAAATGAGAACTATGAAGAGGCTGCTAAGATAAGAGATCAGATCAAAACCATTAACGATACAAGCGTAAAAATCCAAATCGATCTAGCTAAATTAGAGGATTTTGAGGTCATTAGCGTCAATGTAAATTCTGGCTTTGTTTGTGGTGTTAGATTTAGCATTAGAGATGGTAGAGTTTGCTTTTGTACTCACAGTATTAAACCAGCTCAAGATATGATAGAATCGGATTTAGAAGCGTTATACTCAACTATGATTTTAGATGCTTTTACAATAGATCAGCCTGTAGGTGCGACTAAAATTTACACATACGCAAAGCTTGAAGATGAGAATATTTTAACTGATATATTAAATTTACGCCATAATAGAAAATTTCAAATCACTCAGCCAAAAATCGCAGAGAAAAAAGAGCTAGTAGATATCGCCTACCAAAATGCTCTTGAGTTTATAAAAAAACATATCAAAACAAATGATTACACTCTAGCAAGGGAAATTCAAGATCTATTTGAGCTAAATAATCTACCATTAAAAATTGAGATTTTTGATAACTCTCATCTATTTGGCTCAGCTCCAGTTGGCGCTATGGTCGTGTGGGAAAATGGGGAATTTAATAAAGCAAAATATCGCCATATGCACCTTCAAGATATAAATGATTATGACCAAATGTCAAAGCTATTAACCCATAGAGCCAAAAGCTTTGATAAAGCCCCAGCTCCTGATTTATGGATTATAGATGGTGGCGATGCCTTGCTAAATTTAGCCAATCAAATAATCAAAAGTAGTGGAGCAAATGTCGATATAATCGCAATATCTAAAGAAAAAATTGACGCTAAAGCAAATAGAGCAAAAGGCAGGGCAAGTGATAAAATTTACACAAATATAGGCAAATTTAGCCTTAATCCAAATGATACAAAACTGCAATTTATCCAGCGTTTGCGAGATGAGGCGCATAGATTTGCCATTAGTTTTCATCAAAAAAGTAGGCAAAAAATTGATATACAAAGCAGTCAATTAGCCACTCTTGGTATATCAAAAGGATCAATAATCAAGCTTATTAACTACTTTGGTAGCTTTGAAAATATCCAAAATGCTAGCTTTGATGAGATAAAAAAAGTAACCAATAAAAGCGTAGCCCAAAAGATAACAAAAAGCTAAATTTAGCCATTAAATCAAGAGCTAAAACTCTTGAGTATATTCGTATCCAGCGTCTTTTAAGGCTTTTTGAACTCTATCTTGGTGCTCCTTGCCTTTAGTCTCTAAAGTGATGGTTATCTTAGCATCGCCATAGCTTAATTTGGTTGAAAATCTATCATAATCAATCTTAACGATATTTGCCCCAGCAATCCTTAAGACATCTCCAAGTGCCATTAAAGCACCTGGCTTATCGATCAAAGTAACATTAATTATCATCTTTCTATAGCTCTTTAAAAGGCCTTTTTCTATAATCACGCTTAGAGTTTGTACATCTATATTGCCACCGCTTAAGATAGCACCGATCTTAGAGCCCTTTTTAAACTCAAATTTACTCTCCAAAATGGCTGCTACCGATACCGCACCAGCTCCTTCAACCATAATTTTTTGCTGCTCTAAAAGATATAAAATCGCATTTGCGATCTCCTCATCATCTACTTGTACCATCTCATCTACGCTTTCTAAAATATGAGCTAGAGTAATCTTACTAGCATCTCTAACAGCAATTCCATCAGCAATGGTGCGGACACTTTTAGAATTGTGTTGGCACCTATCTTTAAAGCTCTCAAACATAGCTGGAGCCCCCTTAGCACTAACGCCAATAATCTTAATATTTGGATTAATCTGCTTAGCACAACTTGCCACACCGCTAATAAGCCCACCACCGCCAACTGGCACAACTATATAATCAAGATCGCTAACCTCATCTAGCATCTCTAGAGCGATTGTTCCTTGACCGGCTTGGACTAGCTCATCATCAAATGGATGGATAAAGCTCATATTATTCTCTTTAGCATACTCTAAGGCATACGCATAAGCCTCATCAAAATTATCTCCCTTTAAAATCACTTCAGCACCAAGGGCTTTAGTCCCAGCGACCTTTGATAGCGGTGCTGCTTCTGGCATGATAATTGTGGATTTAACACCAAAGTGCTTTGCGCTGATTGCTACCCCTTGAGCGTGATTACCAGCACTTGCTGCTACGACTCCACACTTTTTGGCATCTTCATCTAAATTTGCAATTTTATTAAAAGCACCCCTGACCTTATAAGCACCAGTTATTTGTAAATTCTCTTTTTTAAGATAAATTTGCGCATCTGCTATCTTGCTTAATTTAGGAGCAAATCCAAAAGGAGTTTTAGCCACAAATCCATCGATATTACGCTTAGCTTGGATAATTTTATTTAAACTTATCATTCTTAATCCTTTTATGCTCTATCATTATACAAGCATCTTGAACGAAATTTAACCCCGCATTTTGCGCAATCTGCTTAGCCTCATCATTTATAATCCCTAATTGCAGCCATAGATTTTTCACGCCTAATTTCACTGCTTCTTTGGCTAATTCAGTGGCAAATTCAGCCTTTCTAAACATAACTATAGTATCTATATTTTGATTAATCTCGCTTAAGCTTTGATATGTTTGGCGTCCATTTATCTCTACGCTTTTTGGATATATGGCAAATACATTAAAACCTTGCTCTATTAAGTAGTTACCAACATGATTACTAGCCTTATTTGGATCAGGGCTAAAGCCTACAACGGCTATATTTTTCATTGAATTTAAGATATTTTGCATTATTTTTCTTTTTTGTGATTTTTAGGTTTAGATTTTAACGAAATTTTGCTAAGTTTAAATTTAAATTACCCAAAAGCTTTGGTAATAAGCTTTTGGTAGTGTGATTATTTATTTAATAATTCTTTTTACATCAATTTCATTGGCAAAAACGCCATTGCCATCGACTTCACCATATATTGTGACAACTTCATCAGGACCTACGCTAAGCCCATACCAATCCTCATCATCAATCTCTATGATAATAGTATCTTTGCCATCGCTAAATTTATACTTTTCATGTCCGACTTGAGCTATGATTTTGCCTTTTATCTCAACCAAAGTATCATCCCAAGCACGAAGAGCTTCTTTGACTGTTGTAACTCCGCTTTTTGGACCTAAAAATCCACCTTGATTAATCGGTGCTTGACCGCCTGTAAAGCCTGCTGCGTTAGCACTAATTGCTAAAGCTAAAATCGCTATCAAACTAATTTTTTTCATTTTACTTCCTTTAATAATTAATATGGCGTAATTTTATACCATATTTGTTAAGCAAGTGTGAAATTTAAAAGTATATTTTAATGAATATATAAAAATTTTGTCTAAAGTTATAGCTTTTTATCTTTACAAAAGCAAAGATAGCCAAAAACTAATCAAACTAAATTCCCCATAATAACTTATATTTTATTGCTTTTTTATAAAATACCTTAATTTTAACAAAATTTTCACCGAAACAAACTAGAGATAAAAAGCGTAGAAATCATAAAAATCGGGTATATTATCACATTAAAACGAAAAATTAATTTAAATAAAAACTCTCTAATTTTTTTAAATTTTTTTAACTCTTCATCAGTGTAATTAGAATAATCACCATTAGCAAAGCTAAATCTCAAAGCCAATTTTGGTATCTTATACAAAAAAGGAAATTTATCACCAATTCCTAAAAAATTATCCTTAAATGGCTTAGCGTATGGGTCTGGAAATAACCTATTAACAATAGCAAATGGTAAGAAAAATAGACAAATCAAGCCAAATATAGTAAGTATAAGCAATAAAGATATAAAAGCTCCAATTGTAAATAAACCAATAATACCAGCAAACATATTAATCTCCTTAAAAATATATTATTTTAATGAAAAATTATAAAAATATTCGCCCAAGCAAAAGCACTTAAACCAAGAATAAAAGTAAGAATTGGATAAGAAAAACAAAAAACAAAAATCCTAAAAGCTAAATCCGATTTAAAACTATAATCAGCTCTTTTTTTAAAATAAAAAAATATCATCAAAATAGATGAAAACAAAATAATCAATAGTAGTAATAGCGCAAAAATAAGAAACAAACCACTTAAAAAATCTACCAAAATCCCCATTTAACTGCCCATCTAAATATCTACTAAATTAATATTATAATATATCGCTAAGCTTATTAAATAAATTTAACGCAAAATCATCAAATTTAGCCCCTTTTAAGTGGCGTTTGCAAAATTCCACAATAACCCCATGATAGCGGCAAAATAGCTCATTATCGCTTATATCGCCAATTGCTTTATAAACCTCATCTCTATCAATGCTCTCTAACCACTCTTTAGTCTCTTCATAACTCTCAAACTCATACCCAAGGGCCCTTAAAATCCGATTAGTATAGCTATCAACGACCATCTCATCACGCCCACAAGCAAAGCATAAAATAGAATAAACACTCTCTAGCCCCAAGCCCTTTTGAGCTATGAGCCAATCAAAGCTAACCCTACTAGCAAACTCATCAAAGCTATCAAATTTAGTTACAATATTATTACAAAGCAGATTTAATCTCTTAGCCTTAGTGTTGTAAAATCCACTTGGCTTAATAAGCTCACTTAATATCTCAATATCTAAATTTGCTATATCATTTAGAGTTCTAACGCCATAATTTTTTAGATTATTTAAGGATTTTTCTACGCTAGACCACTTGCTATTTTGGGTTAAAATAGCACCCACTATAACCCAAAAAGTCCCATAATCAGGCCACCAATGCCTATTTAGATTAAAATCAAACTCACAAACTTCATCAAGTGCTAAAAATAGCTCAACGCTTCTCAATATACTCCTTTGTCATTTGCCAAAACTGCTTAGCATTTCTAGGGCTTCTTACACCCTTACTAGCTGCGTATGCTAGGGCTTCATTTTTTATCCTATCTTTATTGATATTGCTACCTTCAAAAAATTTACTCACAATATCGATATACTCATCGATCCCTAACTCATAAAAGCTAATATGAAGTCCAAATCTATCAGCAAGGCTTAAATTCTCCCTGCTATTTTCCTTCTCAATGATATAATTATCGCTATTTGGTTTGCTTTTTACAAGATGTTTTAAATTGGTCGTAGCGTAAAATATCACATTTGATGGGGTCGCTTGAATAGAGCCTTCAAGAAGATTTTTTAACTCAGATAATGAGCTATCTGTATTTTCAAACCCAAAATCATCGCAAAAAATAATAAATTTATATCTCTTTTTATCTCTAATTTTATCTAAAATTTTATGAAGATACTTAAGCTCTTTAGTGCTTATCTCTATAAGCCTTAAATTCATATCCATAAATTTACAAAATACAGCCCTTACAAGGCTAGATTTACCACAACCCCTCTCGCCCCATAAAAGTACATGATTTACAACATCATCATTAATAAATTTTAGCGTATTATTTACAAGCTTCTCTTTTTGCTCTTTAAGTCCTATTAAATCATCTAAATTTGTATAGGCAAGCTCACTTACGGCCTTTAATTTTCCATCTCTTACGATAGCTGCTTTGGTCTTTTTCCACTTTATTTTCACTAAAATACCCCTATTGTTTTAGATGTATAATCCACGCTCATAGCTGTGTATGAGTTTTTTAATTGCTCGTTTAGATAGTTTGATTGCGAATTTTGGGTATTTTGATCTCTTTTTTCTTTTGCTTCTTGGGTTTGATTTTTTTGAATTTCTATCTTAGCATCAATCTCCATGCTTGTGGCCGTAGCTGCTACTTGTAAATCAGCCGCACTAGGCTGAGCTGGCGCTAGGGCGGCTCTTTTGATTTGTCCTGCTTTTTTCAATGTCTCTTCTGGCGTATTGCCTGGAGATGTGTCTATGCCAACTTCACCGCCTATAGCATACATTTTATTATCTGGCCCCCTTTGGTAGCTATAGGTAGCACCAGTTGTAAGCCCAGCTCCAGCTGACATATGCGCTGCTTCGTGAGTTCTAACTTCTAAATCACGCTTTTGCAACTGGGTAATTTGCATCTTTTGCTCTTTTGTTAGCTCATATTTACTAGCTTGATCTTGTGAATTTTGCGTGTTGCTATCGCTACTTTGCTTCTCTTGCGAAACCTCTTTTTCTATAGTATAAAGTGGCTGATGGTAAGATAGCCCAGAAATAGTCATCTATTTTTCCTTAAATAGCGTAAAATTTCAGCTAAGACATCATCATCATCTTTGCTTGGCGATTTTAAAGCAACTTTTGTTCCATCGATTTTGGTTAAAGTGATATTTTGCTCATAGCTACTAACGCTCTTAAATCCTTGCTGTGCTGACATAATCTTTATAACTATAATATCTAAAAACTGCTTAGTATAAATATCAAGCTTGCCAAATCTATCTTCAATCTCCCCACCAATTTCATATACTTCACTTGCTTGATTACACTTACTAAGACGCCTATAAAGCTCTAGTCTTAATCTATCTTCGCTAATTAGCTCACTATTTAAAAAGGCATTTACACTAAGTTTAATATCTACTTGAGACTCCTTTTTATCATTTTTATTTAAAAGCGAATTTATCTCATCTTCTAGCATTTTAAGATATAAAGAGTAGCCAATGGCCTCTATATGACCGCTTTGTGCTTCTCCAATTAAATTTCCGCCACCCCTAATCTCTAAATCATGATAAGCAAGCAAAGCACCACTGCCAAGGAATGAATTTGACTCTAGTGCCACAAGACGCTTAAGCGCTTCATCGCTTAGCTCATCTTTATTTTCTACTAAGAAATAGCAATACCCCTGCTTAGAGCCTCTACCTACTCTACCACGGAGCTGATGTAAATCCGCAATACCAAATTTATTTGCTTCATCAATTATAATTGTATTTGCATTTGGGATATGAATTCCACTCTCAACAATGCTAGTACAAAGCAATAAATCATACTCGCCATTAGCAAATTTAATCATCTCATCTTCACTAGTTTTCGCATCAATCTTGCTATGAAGAGTAAGAATCTTTAAATTTGGCACTATATCTTTGATCTCACGCTCAATGCTTGGCATATCAGCAATTTTATTATGCAAGTAAAATATCTGCCCAGCACGGCGTAGCTCACGCATAATCGCCTCTTTAATCAAGCTTCTATCCCACTGCTTGACAAAGGTGCGAACATCTAATCTATCAAGTGGCGGCGTGGTGAGTGTGGCATAGCTTTTAATGGAGCTAAGAGCCATATTTAAGCTTCTTGGAATCGGAGTAGCTGACATAGATAATAAATGGGAATGATCGCTAAATTCTTTTAATTTCTCTTTTTGTTTTACCCCAAATTTATGCTCTTCATCGATAATGATTAGACCCAAATTCACACTTTGAACGCTCAAAAGTGCGTGTGTCCCAATAACCACAAGTGGTTTAGAGCCCTTTAAATCAGCAAGTAATCTAGCCTTATCTTTAGCCGTGCTAAATCTATCAAGTCGCCTAACATCAATATCAAATTTACTCAATCTATCGCTTAAGCTTTTATAGTGCTGAGCACAAAGCAAGGTAGTAGGCACGAAAAATAGAGCTTGAAATCCACTTTTAACACAAGCAAATATCGCATTCATAGCTACTTCAGTCTTGCCAAAGCCTACATCGCCACTTAAGAGCATATCCATTACCTTGCCACTTCTTAAATGATTTAAAATAGAGCTTATAGCTACACTTTGATCTTGAGTGTATTCAAATCCAGCTTGTGCTTGAAAACTAGCAAATTCAGCACTATCAATATCGATTTTAACACCCTCTATCAGCTCCCTTTTAGCTGCTAGTGAGATAATCTTACTAGCGATGATAAATAGCTTCTCTTTGACTTTTTGCTTAAGCTTTGTAAAACTCGCTTTACCAAGCTTATCTAAATTTACCACCGCACCACTTCCAGCAATATACCTATCTATCATATCAAGGTGCTCTGTAGGAAGGAGCAATCTATCATCATTTTGATAGGTTAATACCACAAATTCCTTACTATTGCCAAGCACACAAATTAGCTCAAGACCAGCAAATTTACCAATGCCATACTCACTATGAACTACAAAATCTCCGATTTTTAACTCATCTAAAACAATGCTAGTTTTCTGTCTTTTCTTACGAGAAGTAAGGCGGTTTAGGCTGATTATAAGCTCATCTTTGCTTATTAAATTTAATATTAAATCGCTTTTAATAAAACTTAAATTTGGATTTATCTCTAATCCCAAAGCCCTAAATGCACTCTCATTAGAGCTTAAAATCTCTATCTTTTTATCCTTATGAAATGCTATAAGATCACTATTAATGCTACCTTCAAAGGCTCTATATATTTTTGATTTTGGCAAGGTATCAATGCTACTAAGTTTGCTTATATCCATATCGCAATCATCGTAGTCAATCTCACAATCCTTAATAGCTTTAAACTGCTCTAAGTAATCTATAAATCCATCAATGACCCAAAAGCCAAATGAATTTAAATCATTTACCAAATTATTTGTTTTGATCTCTTGTAAGCTATCTAAAGTGCTCTTAAACTCACTATCGCTAAGTGCTGCTACATATGGAGTAATCGTAATGCTCTCTTCATTGCTAATGCTCTTTTGGGTAGCGGGGTCAAATCTGCGAATATTCTCTACTATATCAATATCTAGTGTAATTCTACAAGGCTGCTCATCTCCAACGCTAAAAATATCGATTATATCGCCACTAACCCTTATCTCGCCCCTACTTTCTACAATATCAACAAATGTATATCCATACCCTAGCATCTCATCTTTAAAGCTATTTAAGTCGATGGTATCAGCGAAATTTATCTTTTTTACCTTTAGCTGATTTGCGCTTGGGAGTTTATTTAGGATTGTTCTAAATGGGGAGATTATAAGTTTATTTGGATTTGTGCTTAGATGAAATTCGCTCAAAGCCTTGCTAATATCTAAAAGCTCACTATTAAAAGCTCTTAAATCATCGCCGTTTTTAGCTCTAAAATCAGGAAGGATAAAGCACTCACGCCCAGCATAACTAGCTGCAGCGTAAGCTTTGAGCGCATCTTTATCATCGCTAACAATTAAAATTTGAAACTGATCTTTATGGGTTTTAAAAAACTCATATACCCTTGATTGCACCACTTTCCTCTGTGTCAATTATCTCTAAATTTTCTAAAGATCTCATAGAGTCTGAGGCTTTGAGCGAATTTTTACCATCAAATCTACCGCCAGTTTCTATACTTAAGCTACCTGAGCATATATCGCCTAGCACAAATCCACCGCTTAAAATCTCAACTGAATCAGAATCGATATTACCCTCAAAAACGCCATTTATCACAACTTTAGAAGCTGTGATAATCCCAGTAACTTTACCATTTTTACCAATTACAACTGTGTTGCTAGATTTAATCATACCATCTACATGCCCTTCTATGTATAAAACCGAACTGCAAGCCAACTCCCCTTTTATATAAGCACCTTCTGATATTATGGTTGTTTCAGAGTTAAATTTGCCACTGCTTTTACTAAAGACTGCCATGATACTCTCTTCTCCTTTTGAAATATTTCTTCGTAATTTTTTCTATTCCAATTAATAAAATTTGCTGGATCTAGTGGTCTTTGCACAAACCTAATCTCATAGTGTAAATGCGGGCCTGTGCTTATACCAGTATTACCACTATAGCCTATTAAATCTCCTTTTTTAACAAACTGCCCCTCTTTGACAACATCTTTCCTTGATAGATGGGCAAATCTAGTCTTAAAGCCAAAATTATGCTCTAAAACCACCAAATATCCATATCCGCTAACTATATTAAATCCAGCTACTTGGACCACTCCATCAGCGGGTGCATATACTGGAGTTCCAATTGGCGCTCTAAGATCAATACCTTGATGTAAGTGTCTATGACCTAAAACTGGGTGAATTCTCCAGCCAAACTCAGCCGTTACACCACCATCTTCCATCACTTTACCATTTGGAATCATCGAAAATAGTATATTTTGCTGCTCTACTGTAAGCTTAATATTTTCTAATCTATCATCTATTGTAGTGCTATTTGCCTCATCATTTAGCCCTATTTGCTCTTCTAAAAGAGAAATTTTATCCTCGATTGCTATTAGCTCCTCTTCTTTAGTGGAGAGCTTTTGCTTCATCTTTTCATACTCTAAATTTAAACTCTCGCTACTGCTTATTAGCTCCTCTTTGGTCTGCCTAAGAGCATTTGTCTCATCTTGTAAATAGCCCATATATAAAGCCCCAAAGACAAAAATCAATAATAAAATAGCAAAAATATATATAAAAATTTTCTTTAATACCTGACTTAATAGATAGTTTCTAGAGCCATTAACATCAGTTATGGTAACTACAATCTTATCTTTCAATCTCTTCCTTAATAAAATTTTCTACTAACATAAACGATCCAAAGAGCAAATAACGCTCTTTTTCATCAAGATTTTTAAACTCAAAGCACTTAATTTTAAGCTCTTTTGAAAGCTCAATAATCCTATCTACTGCTAATTTTCTATTTTGACTTGGATAATTATAAACCAAAATTGTATCAATAAAAGGCTTTAAGCTTGATAAAACTCCAAAAATATCTTTATCATCAAAGGCATTATATATCAAATTTACCCTATCCCAGCCTATATCTTGTAGATATTTTGCTACGGCTTTAGCTGCGTGGGGGTTATGGCCGACATCTGCTATTAGATTATCCTTTATCCTTTGGCATCTGCCAATTAAGCTTAATTTATCTAAATTTAAAATTATATTATCCAAATTCTCTACACCCAAAATGTGAGCCGCATTTGCCGCTAAGCTTAGATTCATCTTTAAAAACTCAGGCAAATTAAATCTCTTAGCATACTCATCAATGCTACTTTGAAATATATCGCTTTGGAATATTAAATTTGTATTTTTACTCTTAGCAATCTCTTTAGCTATATCTTTACAGGCAAATTCGCTACTAACCAAAGCCACCCCTCCCATCGCATTAAGCTTGGTTGTAGCAATCTTACTAAGAGTATCCCCAAGCATATCAGTATGATCTAAGCCAATTGGCGTAAAAATGCTAAGGATTTTATCAAAGGCGTTAGTAGCGTCATACTCACCACCCATTCCAGCCTCCATAATAAGATAATCATACCCATCAAATAGAACTCCAGCCATCAAGGTTGCCCACTCAAAATAGCTTAAACTCTCTATCATCTGATTTGCGTTATCAAAGGAGTTAAAAATATCTAAAAGCTTAATGTGAGCTAAATTTAATCTATCTTTATCAATGACTTCACAACTACTATAAAATCTCTCACTAAAATCAAATATATGCGGACTACTATAATGCGCTACTTTTTTACCACTAGAAGAGAGAATTTGAGTAAGAAATCTGCCAGTACTACCCTTGCCATTAGTGCCTAATATATGGATAATTGGTGGCGTATTTAGCTTAATTTGTTTAAAAATCCTAGGAAATCTCTCATAATCAATCTCTTTATAATAAATAGGCTTTGAGCTTAGGAATTTCTCATAATCCATCAAATCGCTTTTATGCAATTTAACCCCTCGCTTCTGGCTGATTTTAATCTCAAATTTGCCCTTTGTATCATATCAGTTTGGTTATTTGCACTAGATCTAATGGCAATTCCACAGCTAGCACCTACTATGATATGCTCATTTTTATATCTAAATTTATACCCTGAAATATCATTTAACATCATTTGGGCTAAATTCACACAACCATTTGTATCCAAATTTGCTACTAATATCACAAACTCATCTGTATTTGTCCTAGCGATAAATTCGCCATTTAAACAGCGATTTTGTATAATTTTAGCCATTGTAGATAAGATAGCATCTTTAGCATTTGCCCCATATTTAGCACTAGTATCATCTAAGCCATTAATCCCAATAATCATAATAGCATAATCCACGCCATATTTTAAATTAGCCTCTTCAATGCTAGCTAGCTCCATCTCAAAGCTACTTTTATTATTTAACCCTGTTATCTCATCTTTTTGGATATTAGCCCTAGCTATCATCTCTTCAAGCTCTTTTACTCGCTCTTTTAGATTATTTATAACCTTACTATCATCGCTTAATTTTGAGCCCATCGCTTTTATCTCGCTACGAAGGCTATTTGATGTATTTTGCAATTTTAGCTTTATGGTATTATAATCATCAATTGAAGTGATACTATCCATATCAAAAATAGCACTATCAACCATACTGCCATTATCTAAAAGCGTCGTGGCAAAATCTTGAATTTGGGTATTTAAACTATTTAATATCCCATCTAAAATAGCAATTTTATGCTTTATCTCATTTTGGTCAAGCCTAACTCTTTTTAAGATACATCTCTTAATATCATCTTCCATAGCTGGGCTACTAAGCAAGGCTGGATCTTGCCTTAAATGCTCGCTAACTGCGGCTATATCATCATCGGCACTTGGTGCTATAGATGGGACTAAAGCCGCTATAAGTAGATCGCAAATTTTAAGATATTTTAAATCTTGTTCTTTAGAATTATCTTTAAATTTCTCTATTTTAGAGATTATGCTCTCTATATCATCGCTTTGTTTTATCCCATATTTTTCTAATCTTTTTATATAGTTATCATCAAAATGCGAAACAAAATCAAACCAACGATCTCTAATCAAATTTAAACTATCTACGCTTATTACACCATCTAGCATAGAGATACTTGAATTTGCTAAATCCTTAGCTTTGGTATTATGTAATAAATTTATAGCGTGTAAAATTCGCTTTAAAAGCATCGTTTGAGCTAGACTAATCTTAGTAATATCAGTTGGATTAGCACGATTTAGTCTAGAGCTAATGAAAGCAAAAAGCTCATCAATATTTCTTACATTCATCTTTTTTAGCTCATTTTGATAGCTTTGATCTAGCTTGGATATATAATTTTCTAGCTTCTTACACTCCATCGCACTAAGACCCCTTCTAGCTGCTGCAGCACAAAAAAGAGTGTGATAATTATCAGGAGTTAGGGTGATTTTCTTTTGACTTGCTTCTTGAAATACATCTTTTATAACATCAGATATTAGACTTGCCATCTAAAAGACCTTGCATAGCTAACTTGCTTATAAATTCATCAAAACTTTGAAGTGAGGCATTTGTAATAGCGTCAAATCTCTCACTATCGCTAATAACACTATCGGTAAATCGCTTATCATTAAGCCTTCTTGTTACACGAAAATCATAATCCCCACTAGCTAAAATACTCTTAATATTGCCATTTTTTTGCTTTAATCTATACTCCATAATCAAATTTGCCTTATATGCAGTAGCATAGCCAAATTGGTCATATGAAATAGCGGTAAATGTCAGCGATTTTATAGATGCGATAATTGTACTCTCAGCTAGATCTTTTGATACTAGATCAGTCCCAAGGCGTCTTAACATAGCAGATTTTATACCATCTTTTATATTGACTGAACTCTCTGGATCAATCTTGCTAATAATCACATCAATCCAAACACTACCACCCAAAACATCTCTAGCAGCTACGCTAGATGGCTTATATCCACAACCCACAATCAAAAAAGCTAGCAATAAAACGGCAAATAGTCTCACTTTAGCCCTTTATAACGATATTTACAAGTTTATTTGGTACATAAATTTCTTTTACTATTTGTGCTTGTGCGATCCACTTAGATACTGCGACTTTGGCTTGAGCAATTATCTCTTCATTGCTTAAGCTCTTATCTACTTCGATTTGGGCTCTTCTTTTGCCATTTATAGTAATTACTAAATTTATTATATCACTATCAAAAACCTCGCTTTTTAGCTCAATTTTTCTAAAATTTTTAAGCCCAAATAGCTTGCTACTAAGCTCCCAACAAATATGCGGAATAATTGGCTCTAGTAAATTTAAAATTATATAGTAGCCCTCTGTCCATATATCTTTATTATTTTGAGCATTTAGGGCATTTAGAGCCTCCATACAAGCTGCGATTAAGGTATTAAAAGCAAAGCTACTCTCAAAAACATCGCTTGATTTTTTAAGCGCTTCATAGACCTTTAATCTTGCGTATTTTTCATCTTTATCTAAATTTGAGTGATTTATATCTGGAATTTGCTCTGTTTTATAGGCATTTACACTTCTATCACAAAGCCTATTTATAAACTTAAACGCACCCTCAACGGCACTATCATTCCACTCAAGCTCCTTTTGCGGTGGGGCTGCAAAGAGTATAAATAGCCTTGCTGTATCAGCACCATATTTAGCGATAATCTCATCAGGATCAACTGTATTTCCCTTGCTTTTACTCATCTTAGCACCATCTTTTAAGACCATACCTTGAGTAAGCAAACTAGCAAAAGGCTCACTATCACGCAAATATCCAAGATCTCTTAAAACTTTCTGAAAAAATCTAGCGTATAAAAGATGAAGTATAGCATGCTCTATCCCGCCGATATATTGATCTACGCTCATCCAGTAATCAACGCTTTTTTTATCTATGGCTACTTTTTCCCAAGTTTTCTCATCACTTGCATATCTAGCAAAATACCAGCTACTTTCAAAAAATGTATCCATAGTATCGGTTTCTCTTTTAGCTTGATTACCGCATTTAGGGCATTTGCAGTTTTTAAAATTTGGATGCTTATCTAGCGGATTTCCCTCCCCAGTGATAACCACATCATCAGGCAATAAAATAGGCAAATTTTCAAGCTTTTGGGCTACAATTCCGCATTTATCACAATGCACCATTGGTATAGGCGCACCCCAATATCTCTGCCTAGAGATACCCCAATCTCTTAATTTATAGTTTGTAACCTCTTTGCCAGTGTTATTATTTTGAAAATAATTTATAATAACCCTACTAGCCTCTTCATACTCCTTGCCATTTATCATATTAGAATTTATATGCTTACCACTTTTTTGAGTATATGGCAACTCATCGCACTCTATTACCTTCTTAATAGGCAAATTAAATTTAATAGCAAACTCATAATCCCGCTCATCATGCGCTGGAACTGCCATCAATGCCCCATGCCCATACTGGGCTAATACAAAATTAGCACACCATATCGGCACTAGCTCTTTGGTTAGCGGATGGATAGCATTAATACCTAAATATACCCCATCTTTATCGGCTATTTGACGCTCTTTAGGGCTTTGATTTAACATAGATTTAATCTTATCTTTTATATCTGTGCTTATAAATTCGCTATTTAATAATCCCTTTACAATATCATGCTCAGGTGCTAAAGCACAATAGCTAACACCATAAATAGTATCTGGTCTAGTGGTAAAGACCATAAATCCATCATTTTTGACTATCTCTTTACTACTATCATCAAACTCAAATTTAAACTCAAGCCCATTGCTCTTTCCTATCCAATTCTCTTGCATAGTAATAACCTGGCTTGGCCATTTGCCCTCTAAATCCTTTAAACACTCTAAAAGCTCATTGGCATATTCAGTTATTTTAAGATAGTATCCTGGCATCTCTTTTTGGACTACTTCATGCCCACATCTCCAGCATTTGCCATCTTCGACTTGCTCATTTGCTAAGACGGTTTGGTCATTTTCACACCAATTTACTACAGCTGATTTGCGATATACTAAGCCTTTTTCATACATTTTTATAAAAAACTCTTGCTCCCACTTTGTATAAAGTGGATCGCTTGTAGCTAGTAATCTCTTTTTAGAGAAGCTAAACCCCAAAGAATCAAGCTCTTTTATCATATAATCAATATTTTCATAAGTCCATTTCTTAGGATGGATTTTATGCTTTATAGCAGCATTTTCTGCTGGCATACCAAAGCTATCAAAGCCCATTGGCTGAAGGACATTAAAGCCTTGATTTCTATAGTATCTAGATAGGGCATCTCCTATACTATAGTTTCGCACATGCCCCATATGGAGCCTACCGCTTGGATATGGAAACATTGATAAAATATACTTTTTAGGCAAATTATAATCATCTTTAGGCTCACTATAACCGCTATCTCTCCATGTGCTTTGCCATTTATACTCTATATCTTTAGCTATGTATTGCATTTATTTATCCTTAGAATTCATCTCTAGTTTTATACGCTTCTATCAATATTAAAATAATAGAAAATATATTTGCCAAAATCGCACCAATAACTAGCGTATATACCATACTTTGACTATAGCCAGTTATAAGCAACACAAAAGCAGGAATTAGATGTAAATCAGCCACCAATGAACTAGCAAAAAGCTCAGCTGCAAGTAGGTTTCTTACCCCTACTTTAAGCAAGGTAGAGATCAAATTTATACTAGCAGCGATAAATAACGCAACAGCATTATCCTCAAATAAAAAACCAGCCGTAGTAGTCAAGCTCATAAGTGCAAAAAATGTAAATATAACCTTACCCCAATCCATATAAACTCCTTATAATCTACCTTTTTCATACATAGCGCGAATTTTCTCTTTCTCTTTCTTTCTTAGCTCTTTAGCAACCATTAAAGCTCTATACTCTTCAACACTAAATCTAAACCAACTAAGCATAGGCGCAGCGATAAAAACTGAGCTAATAGTCCCAATCAAAATTCCAATTATCATAATAATAGAAAAGCCATGTATCATATCTCCACCATAGAAAAATAGCGTAATAACGGCTAAAAGTGTGGTAACTGATGTCATCAAAGTCCTAGAAAGAGTAAGCGATACAGACTCATTAATCACGCCAAATAGCTCTATAAATTTACTCTCTTTAACCCTCTCTCTAATCCTATCAAAAATAATGATAGTATCATTTAGCGAGTAGCCAAGAACGGTTAAAATCGCCGCAAGGGTATCTAAATTTACATCAATACTAAGCAAACTAATAGCCCCAAGCACTATAACCACATCGTGAATTTCGCTAAATATAGCAGCTAGAGCAAATCTCCACTCAAATCTAACACCAAGATATATAAGTATAAGCACAAGAGAGACAATCACAGCCATTATCCCCTTCTCTCTTAGCTCACTACCGATTTTTGGCCCTACCACATCAACTCTGCGAATCTCAAATTCTCCACTACCTTTAAGCATATCAGCCACAAAAGCCCCAGGATTATTACCCAAACTATCGCTAGTTGTGGTATATCTAATGGTGATTTCACTAGCTGAGCCAAACTCAGTTATACTAGCATTTTTTAAAATTTCATTACTAGAAAATTTATCTCTAATCAAATCTATTGGCGCATCTTTATCATGATATTTAACCTGAATTAGTGTCCCACCAGCAAAGTCAATCCCATAATTTAACCCCTTGGTAAATAAAAGAGCAATAGAGCCAAAAAATAGCGTAGCAGAGATGGCAAACATAACCCATCTAATACCCATAAAATTATATATTTTACCCTTATCAAATATCTGCATTATTAGCCCCTTTTAATCCTATAACCAAACCAAAGCACACTACTACCTCTTTCTATCTTACGGCTTAAAAACTCAAACATACCATGAGTGCCTAAAATCGCAGTTAGCATAGAAGCGATGATACCGATACTCATAGTTACAGCAAAGCCTTTTACTGGTCCAGTCCCATAAGCATATAGGGCAGCTGAAGTTATAAGCGTAGTTAAATTTGAATCAACAATCGCACTCATAGCATTTTGATATCCCTTTTGGATACAAGTATGTATATTGTGTCCCTCTTTTAAAAGCTCCCTAATACGCTCATTTATAATGACATTTGCATCAACTGCCATGCCTATAGTTAGTAGTATCCCAGCCATACCAGGAAGTGTAAGCGTCGCACCAAATAACGCCATAACCGCTATAAGTAGCAATATATTTACAACCAAAGCAATATTAGCCAAAACTCCAGCTAAGCCATACACTAAAACCATAAATAATAAAACCAAAACAGCCCCTAAAGATAGAGCTATCATACTTTGATCGATGCTTTGCTGACCTAGGCTTGGGCCTATACTTCTTTTTTCTTCCAAATTTACAGGTGCTATTAAGGCTCCACTTCGTAAAGCTATAGCTATATCACGAGCCTCTTCAATGCTAAATCCACCGCTTATTTGACCACTTCCACCGCCGATTCTCTCATTAATAGATGGGGCTGAATATACTCTATTATCTAAGACTATAGCAAGTCTTTTGCCTACATTTGCCCCAGTAAAATCACCGAATTTAGCAGCCCCTTGAGCATTTAGGGTGAAATTTATAATTGGCATATTTGTTTGATTATCAAATGCCACCCTAGCATCTACTAGCATACTTCCATCTAAAATTGGAATTTCATTTACCAAATACTTATATCTTGGATTTTTAGCATCGCTTAATAATAGATCTCCATAAGCTGCGGCCTCATCTTCATTCATAGTTTGAGCTATATCTTGACGCTTTTCATCAACTGCCATTAGCTGTAAGTGGGCTGATTTTGCTATCAAATCCATAGCCCTTTGCTCATCAGCAGCACTCTTAATACCAGGAAGTTCAACTAAAATTTTATCCTCTCCTTGCTTAATCACCGTAGGCTCAGCTAAGCCAAATTGATCTAAGCGGTTTCTAATAGTCTCTACAGCTTGATCTACTGCGTATTTAGAGGTATCGATCTTCTCTTGTGGGGTGAGCAAAACTCTATAATTCAATCCATCTTTTTGCACCTCTACACCGCTGATTTTAGTCAAAATTTCATCTAATCTCTTAGCATCATCTCCATCTAAAAGCGATATATTAATGCCATTTTCATCAGCTTTTAATCTATCTACTAATATATCATTTTTATCGGTATCATACTTTATAGCTGAGGCTATTGTTTTGATTTTAGAGATTATTGCAGACTCTGTTTGGACGCTTAAGAGCATATACAAACCGCCTTGTAGATCTAGTCCTAGGCTTACCTTTTTACCATTTTGACTATCAGTGAAGCTTGGCATAGAAAAGAATATGCCAAACGCAAAAGCAAGGATAAAAACTATAAGCCTGTAAGTTATCCTACTTCTCATCATTAGACTCTATTTTGTCTAATTTTTTGGCGACAAAATTTCTATCAATGCGGACAATTACATCATCATTAAGTTTAACTTTGATAAAATCATCTTCTGGTTTTATGACCTCGCACACTAAGCCTCCATTTGTTACGATTTTATCGCCTTTTTGGAGATTGGCTAGCATATTTTTATGCTCACGCTGCTGTTTTTGCTGTGGTCTAATAACTAAAAAATAGAATATTGCGAACAATACAACAAGGGGTAATAATGAAGTTAGCATTGAATTTTCTGCCATGTGGATCCTTTAAGAAAAAATTAGTTGATTATTTTACATTAAAATTTATAATAAAAGGCTTTATAATATCTATTTTACTCTCGCTTTTTATATTTTTAGATCTACTAAATTTAAAATATATTGCAAATTTAGGTCTAATTAGTGCAATTTTAGGTCTATATCTATTATTAAAAAATGATAGAAAAATTTGGTTTTGGAGTGGGTTTTTTATCGGATTATTTTGGTTTTACTGGATTAGCTTTAGTTTGATTTATTATAATTTTAGCTATCTTATACCTATTGAAATTTTGGGAATTTGCTTAATATATGGCTTTATATTTTTGGCTATTGGTTGGCTAGAAAATATATATATTAAGGCGATTTTCTTGCTTTTTGCTAATCTCATTGCCCCTTTTGGCTTTGATTGGTTAAATTTTCAATTAATCTTTATAGATACCCCGTTTATCCCATCTATATATACCCTTGCTTTGGTGATAATCTGCCTTATTATAGCTATTAAATTTAATGGATATTTTGGGGTTATATTGCTTATTTGCTCCCTTATGATTAGCTACAATAAACCAGCCAAATATGAGAGTTTGCCATTTGATATTTCGCTTATTAGCACAGATCTTAGCCAAGATCAAATTTGGGATCGCAACACAAAAGATAAGATTATCAAAAGCAATCTTGATATAATCGACCTAGCTATCCAAGATGGCTCTAGGGCTGTGGTGCTGCCTGAGAGTGCCTTTCCGCTATTTTTAAATAAAAGCCAAATTCTACTTAGTGAGCTTAAGCAAAAATCCCACCAAATAGCCATAATAGCTGGAGCCTTAGGGGTTAGCGATAATAAGCTTTATAACTCAACATATATATTTGATAAAGGGGAATTTCAAAGGCTTGATAAGCTCATTTTAGTCCCATTTGGCGAGGAGATCCCGCTGCCAAATTTCATTAAAAATCCTATTAATACCCTATTTTTTGGCTCTGCGGTGGATTATAGCAAGGCTAATGGGGTAAGTGATTATGAGATTGATGGAGTAAAGATTAGAAACGCCATCTGCTACGAAGCTACTAAAGATGAGCTATTTAAGAATGATCCTAAATTTATGATAGCTATTAGCAATAATGCGTGGTTTAGCCCATCTACCCAGCCAAATTTACAAAGCAAACTACTAAAATTAATGGCATTTAAGCATAAAACCACGATATATCATAGCATAAATGGCAGCTTAAGTCAGTTAATCACCCCATAAAAGTTACCATAAGTAACACAATATTGAAATATTATAAATTTTTATCTTATTTTATTAAATTTAAGCTTAGATTAATGGGGGGGGGTATAGTGAAGTTATGAATTTTTAATTCAAATTTTATTATACAAGGGGTTTTTCTATGACAAACATAGTTAAATTTGGTGCTGCGGTTGTAGCAGCTACAGCTATTTTAAGCAGCAATGCAGTAGCGCAAAGCGTATTTGTAGGGGTTGAGGGTGGTTTCTTACAAAGCAGAACAACATTAGATGAAATTTTCCCTTCAACTGTTGATGATCCAAGCGATACTTCAGTTGAGCTTGGGTTAAAAGGTGGTTATGACTTTGATACTTTTAGAGTTTGGGGTGGATACTCATACAGAACTAAAGGTAGTGAAGATTATAATCTAAGAGATGGCGCGGATTTCATAGATGGTAAATTTAGTTGGCAAACTCACAATATCTTAGTAGGTGCTGACTACACTCCACTACTAAGCGATAATCTCAAACTAGCTCTTGGTGCTTATACTGGCATTTCATTTGTTAAGGGAGAATTCTCAGGTCAAGCCCAATATACTTCAGGTATCTATACATATACCTTAGATAATTCATCAACAACTGGCACAGGTGCATTAATCGGTCTAAAAATTGGTGGTATCTATGAAGTTGTCAAAAATAATGAGATTGAATTTGGCGTCAAAGGGGATTATCAAACAACCGGTATAGACGAATTTGATAATATACTAAATTATGGCGTATATGTAGGATATAACTACAAATTTTAATAAACGGGGCGTTAATCTGCCCCCATATTTACTTTAAATTCTAAGATTTATCAAGCACCAAGATACTTCTTGCGAATTTCATCATTATTAGTCATATCTTTTAATACTCCCTCCATTACTATATGACCATTTTCTAACACATAGGTATAATCGCTGGTTTTTAGGGCTAAAAAAGCATTTTGCTCTACCAAAAGTATAGTAATGCCCTCTTCTTTTAATCTCTCTATAATATCAAAAACTTCCCCAACAATCTTAGGAGCTAGTCCAAGGCTTGGCTCATCTAGCATTAAGAGCTTTGGCTCACTCATTAAAGCTCTAGAAATAGCAAGCATTTGAGCCTCTCCACCGCTTAGAGTTCCAGCTAATTGATCTCTTTTATGCTTTAATCTAGGAAATAGCTCATACATAGCATCTCTTAAATGCTCATAATTTTCATCATTATTAAAAGCCCCCATTTTAAGATTTTCTTCTACGCTTAGATTTATAAAGACTCTTCTACCTTCTGGGACTAGGGCTATTCCTTGCCTTACTATAGTGTGAGTCTTATGTCTGCTAGTATCATAGCCTAAGAAATTTATCTCTCCGCTTCTTTTAACTGAGTTTATAAGTGCATTTAGTGTGCTAGTTTTACCCGCACCATTTGAGCCAATTAAGCTTACTATCTGACCTGTTTGAACTGAAAAGCTAATCCCCTTTACAGCCTCGATCATACCATAATAAACATGTAAATTTCTAACATCTATCATTGTATAAAATCTCCCAAATACGCACTTATAACATCTTTGTGATTTACTGCTTCAGATGGAGAGCCAGTAAAAATCACCCTTCCATAATCAAGCACCAAAACCCTATCGCACAAGCGATTTACAAATTTCATATCATGCTCGATTAATAAAATCGATAATCCATCTTTAGCCCTAAGATCAAATATCAAATCTGCTAGCTCATCACTCTCGCTAGGATTCATTCCAGCTGCTGGCTCATCTAATAATAGTAGCTTTGGATTAGTAGCTAGCGCTCTTGCTATCTCGACTTTACGCTGAGTTCCATAGCTTAGATTTTTTGCAAATTCATTAGCGTATCTAATAATCCCCAAACGCTCTAAAATTTCCATAGCTCTATCCTTGGCTAATTTTTCAGATCTTGCAAATCTACCAATATGCAAGCAAGCCTCTAAAAAGCTATATTTAGTAGATGAATTCAGTCCGATTAGGACATTTTCAACCACACTCAAAGAGCCAAAAAGGCGTATATTTTGAAATGTTCTAGCGATACCTAAATTTACAATTTTATTTGGTTTAATCCCATTTAGGATTTTATTATTAAATTTAATCTCACCCTTGCTTGGCTCATAGGCACCAGTAATTATATTAAACATAGTAGTTTTTCCAGCACCATTTGGACCGATAAGACCGAAAATTTCGCCACTTTTAATGCTAAAGCTTGTCTCTTTAATAGCCTCAACCCCACCAAAATTTTTAGAAATTTTATTTAATTGTAATATCATTTGTCGCTACCTTTACGCCTAAATAGATCACCTAGCTCCATCTGACCCATAATGCCCTTTCTAGCAAATAGCATAACAAATATAAGTACCAAAGAAAATACCACCATTCTAAGCCCTGGATAAGCATCTGTTTGATACCCAAATATATTCATCGGTTCATCTAAGAATCTAAGCCACTCGCTACCGCCGATGACAAGTATCGTCCCAATAATCGCTCCAGTAGTGCTACCAAGTCCGCCAAGCACAATAATAATAAGCAATAAAAAAGTAAACATAAATGTAAATTGATCTGGACTCACGCTACCTAATAGCCCTACAAGCAAGGCCCCACCCATACCCTCAAAAAACGCACTAACGCAAAATGCGGTAGTCTTAGTAGCAAAGGCGTTGATCCCCATAGCAATGGCCGCATCTTCATCATCTCTTACAGCTTTCATGGCTCTACCAAATTTAGAATAGACTAAATTTAATATCACAATAGTAGCTATAATAGCCAGTCCTCCACTATAAAATATATTAGTAAAGCGACTCAAATCTCCGTTTTCACCTACTTTCATTACCTCATTTAGCCCAATTGAGCCATTAGTAAATGCTGGGAAATTCACAGCTAATAGCTGGATTATAAAGCCAAATCCCAAAGTAACAATAGCTAAATAATCACCCCTAACCCTAAATACAGGCATAGCAAGAATCAAAGCAAGCAAGGTAGCACAAATACCGCTTACAAACATAGCTAAAATAAAATTGCTAGTATATAGAGCTAGTATAATACCAGATGGCTCAGCAGCGTCAAATTGATACACTTTAGAATCAGCATTTAATAATAAAATAGCCGCTACATATGCCCCCACAGCCACAAATCCATTTGGCTCAAGGCTAAACTGACCAGTTACGCCATTTATAAGGTTGTAGCTAATAGCAAGAGTTATGAAAATAGCGATATTATTGATAATTCCTAAACTATACTCGCTAAAATATCTATCACAAAAAAATAAAAACCCAATAGCCAAAATAGTAGCTATCCAAAATTTAAATTTACCCACCATCTAAAACCTGCTCTTTTCAAAATTAATCCCAAGAATTCCAGTTGGCTTAAATAATAAAACTAGGATTAAAAATATAAACGCAAATGCATCTTTAAATCCTGCAAGATCTGGAAATAAAGCCACAGCCACAACCTCGCTAAATCCTATGATAAATCCACCAAGCACAGCTCCGCCAACACTCCCAATGCCCCCAAGCACAGCTGCCCCAAAAGCCTTAAGCCCTATCAAAACACCCATCAATGGATCAATACTAGGATAATTAATAGCCCAAAACACTCCGCCAATAGCCGCTAGAGATGACCCAAGAGCAAAGACAATTGATATGATTAAATTCGCATCAATTCCCATCAAATTCACAGTGCTAATATCAAAAGCCAAAGCTCTAATAGCAATGCCATATTTGGTTTTATAAAGTATATATAAAACTATACAAAGCAAAAATATAGTAATCACAGGAACAAATATCGCACTAACAGGCAAGGTAATGGGGCCAATCTCTACAATATTTTCAAAAAAAGATGGAACGCTAAATGATCTAGGTATCCCGCCAAATACAACTTGAAATATATTTTCTAATAAAAAGCTAATCCCAATAGCTGTGATTAATAGTGAAATTCTAGGTGCGGCTCTAAGAGGCTTATAAGCTATCTTATCAGTGCAAATACCTAAAATCGCAGATACAATAACTGCAAAAATCAAAGCAAAACCAAATGGAAGCGACATACTTGTCATAGAAAATAACGCCACATAAGCCCCAACCATCATTATATCGCCGTGAGCAAAATTAATAAGCCTTAGCACCCCATAAACCATAGTATAACCAATGGCTATCAAAGCATACATAGAACCCAAGCTAAAGCCATTAACCATCTGCTGTAAAAATAGAGTTATATCCATAAATTCCCCTTATTAAGCCTGTTTGCCTAATCTTACTCATTTCTTAAAGTAGTAAGAATATCGATATTACTAGCCTTTTTGGCTGGATAGTATGATGAGAGCAAGACAATAATCAAAGCACCAACTAATATCATGGCTAGATCATAAATTGATAGCTCCATAGGGAGTTTTGAGCTACCATAGACATCAGCTGGTAAATTAATTATATCAAAACTTCCTAATAACCAAACTCCAAAAAGCCCCAAAATCAGCCCAAAAACTATCCCACTTCCACCAATTACAACCCCTTGAGCAAAAAAGCTCTTTTTAATCTCCATCTTACTTGCTCCAAGTGCCAAAAGCAAGGCTATCTCTTGGCGACGATTCATAACAGTCATAAGAAGTGAGCTAATAATATTTAAGCTAGCCACTAAAATAATAAGCATTAAAACTATAAAAAGCGCTCTTTTTTCTAGCTCTAAAGCGCTAAAAAAATTGCCATTTTGCTCCCACCAACCAATGGCTTTTTGACCTGGCTTTAAGAGTTGATTTAGCTTTATAATATCATCTTTTGGATTGTCTGAATAGATATGAATTCCATCATATTTTTTATCCTCATAGCCTAAAATTTTAGCCAAAAACTCTATATTTGTGTATGAATACGCCTTATCATAAGCATTAAGCCCTGAGCTAAAATTTGCTACATAATCAAATCTTTTCATAGTAGGCATAGATACTAAGCCACTTGGACTAAGCTGAGTAAAAAGTATAGTAACCTTATCATTTAAAGCAAGAGAGAAATCATCAGCAATCCCCTTGCCTAAAACCACCTCAAAACCCTTTGGAATGGTATCTTTTAAGGCTTCATTTATTACAGAATTTATCTGCTTTTCATCGCTAAAATTTACGCCAAATAGCACTCCGCCCTCTAGTTTGTTGCCATATTTTACAATAGCTTGTGTGGAGATATATGGGCTAAATTTAAGCTCTTTAAACTGCTCTTTAAGCCCAGTTACATCGCTTTCATCAATAGAGCCTTTAATATAGCTAATAATCGTAATTGGATAGTTCATAGTAAATAGCTTACGCTCAAATTCTTTATCAAATCCATTCATTATAGCCATAGCAATGATAAGCACCATCAAGCCAACGCTAACACCCAAAAAGGCTAAAATAGCCGATAGTGCGATGAAGGGCTGAGACTTATCAAAGCGTAAATATTTAAATAGCAAATACCTAACCACTAAGCAAAAACTCCTTTTTTTGGTCCGCTTTTACCACAACACTCTTTATATTTTGCCCCACTACCGCAAGGACAAGGCGAGTTGCGAGATGGCTTTTTATCTCTTTTTGACATATCTTTTGGCTCATCTATATTTGTTAATTCTGTTTTAAATTTAACCACTTGCAAAGCTCTTACACTCTCAGTTTTTAGCCTATTTACAAGCTCCATAAAGAGATTATAGCTCTCTTTTTTATACTCAGTTAGGGGGTCTTTTTGATTATATCCTCTAAGCCCAATTCCCGTTTTTAAAATATCCATTTGGTATAAATGCTCTCTCCAAGCTGCGTCTAAAATTTGTAGATATAAGAGTTTTTCTATACTCTTTCTTTGCTCACTATCTATATTTGACATCTTATTCTCATAATCTTTAGTAAGCTCATCAACTATAAAAGATTTGATTTCATTATAATCAAGCCCCTTTAGCTGGCTAGAATTTATATCTATTAGGCTATTTTCTTTGATTATCAAGCATAGTTTATCCATATCAAAATCCTCGCTAAGCCCACCATCGACAATATCAGCATCATCTAAAAACATAGCGACTAAATCTTGGCGATTAGAGATAATCTTATCTTTTAGATCGCTATTTGGATCTAGTAACTCATCTCTATATTTATATATGGTCTTTCTTTGTTCGTTTGCTACATCATCATACTCTAATACATGTTTTCTACTCTCAAAATGCAAGCTCTCTACCTTTTTTTGAGCATTCTCTACAGCACGAGTAACTAGCCTACTCTCTATACTTTCTCCCTCTTCAATCCCTAATCTTTCCATAATAGCCTTTATCTTATCGCTACCAAATATCCTAAGAAGATTATCTTCTAAGCTTAGATAAAATCTACTAATACCAGGATCCCCCTGACGCCCAGCACGACCTCTTAGCTGGTTATCTATACGGCGACTTTCGTGCCTTTCTGTGCCTATTATATATAGCCCTCCAAGCGATCTGACCTCATCATCAATCCTAATATCCACACCACGACCAGCCATATTAGTTGCGATTGTTACAGCACCTTTAACACCAGCTTGAGCGATGATTTGTGCCTCTTTTTCATGGTTTTTAGCATTTAGCACAGAGTGGGCGATTCTCTCTTTTACAAGCATTTTATGAAACACTTCACTCTTTTCTATGCTTGCAGTTCCTACAAGCACGGGCTGACCGATGGAATTTGCCCTTTTGATCTCTTCGATAACAGCTTTAAATTTCTCATTTTCACTCTTATATATAAGATCATCTTTATCTAATCTTTTAATAGGTAAATTTGTAGGAATGGATATAACATCTAAATTATAAATTTGAGAAAATTCAGATGCTTCAGTCTGTGCTGTTCCTGTCATACCAGCTATTTTGCTATACATTCTAAAATAGTTTTGGAATGTTATATCAGCTAAGGTTTGGCTCTCTTCTTGAATTTTTACACCCTCTTTAGCCTCTAAGGCTTGGTGCAATCCTTCGCTAAATCTCCTACCCTCACTAAGTCTGCCTGTGAATTCATCAACGATCACAACCCCAGAATCACGCACCACATAATGGACATCTTTTTCAAATAAATTGTGAGCTTTTAAGGCTTGGTCTAGATGATGGCTTAATATAGCATTGTCTAGATTATATAAATTTTCAACCCCAAATAGCTTTTCAGCCTTAGCAATACCAGCTTCAGTTATCATTATGGTTCTGCTCTTTTCATCTACTATAAAATCCCCTGTAGGCTTATCTTGAGGCGTGGCTGCTAGCTCACCTTTTACCATAGCTCTAGCCACCTCATCAGCCTTGATATAGCCATCAAGAGTGCGATTAGTAGGCCCTGAAATTATAAGAGGAGTCCTAGCCTCATCGATTAAAATACTATCTACCTCATCTACTATTACAAAATTATGCTCCCTTTGAACCTTCATAGATAATTCAAATTTCATATTATCACGCAAGTAATCAAAGCCAAATTCATTATTCGTCCCATAAGTTATATCAGCATCATAAGCGGCCTTACGCTTTACATCATCATACTCACCACCTACTATAATGCCCACGCTAAGACCTAAAAAATTATATATAGCACTCATCTGCGTAGCGTCTCTTTTAGCTAAATAGTCATTTACAGTAACGACATGGACGCCTCTTTTATCCATAGCATTTAGCACCACTGGTAAGGTAGCTACTAAGGTTTTTCCCTCTCCAGTTTTCATCTCTGCTATGCGACCATCATTTAAAACCATACCGCCTATTAATTGCACATCAAAATGCCTCATATTTAGCACTCTTTTTGAGACCTCTCTTACGATGGCAAATACATCATTTAATATACTATCTTTAGTTACTTTTCCATCTATTAATGAATTTTGTAAAGAGAGAAACTCCTGCTTTAGCTCATCATCGCTTAAGGCTTGATATTTTGGCTCTAAAGCATTGATTTTGGCTACTCTTTTGTAATATTTTTTTACCTCTTTATCATTTTTGGTTCCAAATATTTTTCTAGCAATGAGTGAAAGCATTTTATATCCTGTAGTTAAAATAATCTGCCATTTTACCTAAAATCGCTTAAATTTAGGCTTTTATTTGCTAAGTTTTGCTACAATTTGCCATTACAAATCACTAAATTTAAGGCAAAATATGAGAAAAATCATAGTAATTTTTATATTATCTTTAAATCTATTTGGCTATAACGAGCTTGAATTTGATAGCATTGATGCTAAATTTACCCAAACCATAAAAAGCCAAAATCAAACAATAAATTATAGTGGCTTGGTGGTTATAGATAGCAAGTTAGGGGCATTTTGGCAATACCAAACCCCAACTACAAAGCTAATATATTTTAGAGAAAATAGAGTTACTATAATTGAGCCAGAACTAGAACAAGCCATAATCACAAGCCTAAAAAACTCACCAGATATAACCCAAATTCTAAAAAACGCAAAAAAGCTCACAGATGATAAATTTCAAGCCCAATATGATGATATAATCTACAATATCACAATGCAAAATAACTCCCCAAAGCTAATTAGCTATGAAGATAAACTAGGCAATCAAATCACCATTGAATTTACTCAAATAATCAAAAATAAGCCAATTGATAAAGGGCTATTAACTCCTAAAATACCAGCTAATTACGATATAATTAGCAATTAAAAATTCTTATCAAAATTATTATCTTGGATTAGATTTTCAATCTTTGGTAAATTTGGTAAAACAGAGGCTGGCTCACTGCTATTTGGGGTATTTTTATTGATAGATTTTATAGCATCAAGTATCTTTTGGATATTTGTCTCTTCTACAAATTTAAGCTTGATTATATATATCTCTTCAATGGCAATTGAGTGCTTTTTATCTATATATTTTATTAAAGTGGTTTTAAAGCCCTCTTTGCCTTTTGAAGTCATAATATCCTCAGCATAAAAGCTCCCCACAATGATATTTAAAGCATCGTAAATAGGAGCTGTGGGCACATCATCATCTCTAGTTATAATCTCTAAATCCATAGATATTTTCTTAAGATTATTCGCATCATATTTGGAGTATAAATCACTCTCAAACCCCTCCACGCTCACAATATCACCAAAACCAAAACTACACAAAATCATCACTAATAAAATAGCCTTTTTCATATATCTTCCCTTATAAATTTCTCTTTTGAATAAAATTCACTCACGCTCTTATCCACATTTACAACGCTTTTTAAATATGAGTAAAAATCCATACTTTTAGTATAAACTATACTCAAATCACTCCAGCTAATCGCCCTTGAGAGTGCTACATATAGCTGACCATTAGCAAAAATATTATTTAAATTACAAACCAAACGCTCGATACTCATTCCTTGAGATTTATGTATGGTAATGGCGTAAGCTAGTTTTAATGGAAATTGAGTAAATTCCGCTCTTAATCTCTCATTTATACTATCTCCATCTTTTTCATACTCAAATAAAGAGTATGTAAATGGCTCCACTTCAGCGATTTCGCCGCTATCTTTTAGCACATTTATGCTAATTACATTGCCATTATCAGCTATATTTACATCTTTGATTATGCCTTGTTCGCCATTATAATACTCACCCCATTTATTAGTCAAAAACATAACCCTAGCATCTTTTTTAATCTGCAAATCACTTAAGACATTTAAGCTATCTACCCACTTATCATAAGCACTAATATGCAAATTCTCATCATATATCTTACTACTAGCCTTTATGGATATGAGCGGATTTGGAATTTGAGATAGCTTTTTGATATTTAGCATATCAGCTTGAGCGTTATTACCAAATAAAACTATACTATCGCTTGGGATTATATCTGTTATTTTAGATTTTAAGCTTTGATAAATTTCATCATCTACAATGCCAAGCCTAATTCGTGAGAGCATAGAGTAAAATCGCATATCAGAAGTTCTTTTAGATACCACTAATTCAACATTTTTAAATTTAAAATTATACCAAGCAGTAGATTCAAAAGCATAGCAAAAACTCATCAAGCTACTACTATCTTGCTTTTTAACTGGTGGCAGTTGATAAAAGTCCCCCACCACCATCACACGACCATTAAAGCTACCTTGAATAAGCCTATAATATATCATCTCCATCAGATCAGCACTTACCATCGAAATCTCATCAATTATCAAAAGATCAATATTTTTGATAATATCAAATAGCTCTTTTAGCCGTCCTTTTTGCTTATTATCAAGAGCCATTAATTCAGAATAATTCCCACAAAGCCCAAATTTAAAAAAGCTATGAATGCTTACTCCACCAATCCCTACTGCGCTAATTCCAGTGCTACCAAGGGCTATGATATTTTTGCCATTAGATCTATAAATTCGCATAATCTCTTTAGTCGTGTAGCTCTTGCCAACCCCACCACCGCCAGTAAGAAAGATATTACTATTTTCAAGAAGCTCTATAATGTAATTTAACAAAACAATTATCCTATTTTTGCTATAATTATACCTAAAAAATTAAGGATAAAAATGAGAAATTTACTACTATTTTTAATAATTTTTATATTTTTAGGGTGTTCTAAACAGAGCTATACGCTAAATGAGCTAAATTTGGCACTTGATTTAAATTTGGATCAAAATGCAAGTATCTTACCAGATACCACTCTAAGCGTTAGCTCAAACAATAATGAGCTAATAGATAAATATTTTAGCGTTTGGGATAATGGCTTTGATATTGATATAAATAGCGCTATGTGGGCGTTTAATACTTACACTTTTGAGAAGCAAAAATATTATGGCGAGAGCCACATTTTACGCAATCAAGCTTGGTTTGATAAGAATAGACAAAACGCAAATTTCGCCGCTTATAAAACGATTTTAAAACCAGCAATTATCCTTAGAGATACCGCCGTTAGAAGCTTTGCGACTAAAAATAGGCTATTTTTAGATAGCAGACCAGGTGAGGGATATCCATTTGATTATTTACAAGATTCAAATTTAGAAGCTTTCCATCCGGTGCTTGTATCGCACTTTAGCCTTGATGGGGCGTGGGCCTTTATCCAAAGCGACTCATTTACTGGCTTTGTCTTAAGTAGCGATATAAAAATTTTAAACAAAAAAGAGGCTGATGAGTTTAGAAAATCCAAATTCGCTATATTTATAAAAGATGGAGTTGCGATAAAAGATAAGGTTGGGGAGTTTAAATTCTACTCAAGAATTGGCGGTTTGGTGCCATATAAAAGAGTTGAAAATGGCAATTTCATCACACCACAAGGATATAAAATAAGCCAAGATATAGCCACTGATAAATTGGAGCTAAACTCCAAAAATGCTAAACTGATATTAAATGAAATGCTAGGAATGAACTATGGCTGGGGCGGGATAGATGGACTTCGTGATTGCTCTGCATTTACAAAAGACTACTTTGCTAGTTTTGGAATTTGGCTACCACGCAACTCCAAACCACAATCTCAAATCGCACAAATCATAGATTTAAAAGGCTTATCTGATGAAGAGAAAAAATCTAAGATAGTTGAATTTGGAGTGCCTTATGCTACGCTTTTATATATGCGTGGGCATATTATGCTATATACTGGCGTTGTAGATGGTAAAATCAGCGTTACTCACGCTTCTTGGGGACTAAAAACCAAAAATAACGCTAGAGCCATCATAGGTCGCACAGCTATAACTGATATTGAGATTGGCAAAGATAGAGATGATATAAAAGCTCTTTTACTCAGCCTTGTAGAATCGATGAATATCCTAGCCCCAAATCCAAAATTAGCCCTACAAAATAGCTATGATATTAAATTTCAAAATAATAATATAATCTTTGCCAATAACTCATCTATGCCATATGATGAGGGTGATATTTTAAATAACCCAAGTATCAAAGATATGTTTGCTTTAAAATATCCCCTTTTAGCCCCTTTAAACTCTAAGCTAATAGATGCTGGAAGGATAAGAAATGAGCGATTTTTTAACGAAATTTATGGTCAGAATAAAGAGGCTGTAGAGAAAAACTTAGTTGAAGTAACTTGGCTAAAAAACAGCCTAAATCAAAAAATTAAATTCAACTCCATCAATGGAGCTGCTAAGGCTTTACAAAAAGTCAGCGATGAGCTTGATATTTTGGTGCAAAATGAGCCAAATTTGATTATATATCTTAAAGATATTGGTGGGACATTTAAATATAGAAATATAGCTCAAACCAACAGGCTATCGGCTCATAGCTGGGGGATTGCTATAGACATAAATGTAGCAAATAGCCACTACTGGCTATGGCACAAAGATGGCTACCAAAACAAAATTCCATATAAAATAGTTGAGATTTTTGAGAAAAATGGATTTATCTGGGGCGGCAGATGGGAGCATTTTGATACAATGCATTTTGAGTATCGCCCCGAATTTGCCGCCTTATATGGGGTTAATTAAAAATAGGCAAACCCACCATCGCTGAGATTACAAAAGCATTTATAATATCTATGAAAAATGCTCCAACTAATGGAATAACGATAAATGCCATATGGCTTGGACCATAATGCTTTGTTACTGTTTGCATATTTACAAGTGCTGTAGGCGTCGCACCAAGACCAAATCCACAATGACCAGCTGATAGCACGGCTGCGTCATAATTCTTCCCGCAAAATCTATATGTAACAAATATCACATATAAAACCATAAGCACAATTTGCACCACAAGGATTGTTAGCATAGGAAGTGCAAGAGAGATAAGCTGAAAGATATTAATAGTCATTAAAGCAAATGCTAAAAATAGAGATAGGCTAACATTGCCAATTACAGACATCTCGCGATCAAATACTGTGTGAATTTTAGTAGCTGATAGAATATTTCTAAGAATCGCACCTGTTAATAGACACCATACAAATGTAGGCATAGTTACGAAAGTAACAATCTTTTTAAGCTCAGTTCCAACCAATAAACATATAGCAATCAACGCCAAAGACTCAATAAACGAACTAGATGTTATTAATCTACTTTTTTCAGGCTTTTCAAATAGAGTTGGGTCTATCTTCTCTTTTGAAGTGTGGCCTATTAGATTATTTTTAACAACTAAATATCTAGCTACAGGACCACCGATAATTCCGCCAGCTATCAAACCAAATGTAGCTGCTGCCATCGCTACTTCCATAGCTGGAGCATAACTATAAGGCTCTTTGATAAACTCAGCTGCCCACGCTGCACCAGTGCCATGACCGCCACTCATAGTTATTGAGCCTGTAAGTAAGCCAATAATAGGATTTTCTCCCATTGCCAAAGCCACGCCAACACCGGCTAAATTTTGTAAAATCAATAAGCCAGTAACAATAAATAAAAAACCAAAAAGGACTTTTCCGCCTTTTCTTAATGAGGCAAAATCAGCACTCAAACCAATACTAGCATAAAATGCAAGCATTAATGGATCCTTAAGCGAACCATCAAAATTAAAGCTCAATCCAGCATATCTATTTGCAATAAATATAGCCACAGCTACAATAATTCCACCTACAACTGGCTCAGGAATATTGTAATCTCTTAAAAATTTAATCTTTTTGATGATAAAAGTACCTAGTAATAGCACAAAAACCATCGCACAAAGAGTGGAGTAAAAATTAAGTGTAATTTCCATTTAAGCACCTTAAAAATTAATTTTGTTTATTATTATATTTAGTTTAGTTAAATAAATGAAGTATTTATCAGAATTTTGGTGGTTAAATTTAGCTTAACCACCTATAAAACTACTAATTAATCTAATTGATGGCGATTAATAGTTGGAATATCTAAATCATCGCTATTAATGTTTATATCCAAGCCTGATACCCTACGACGACTAAATATACTCTCTTTTGGCTCTTCAGATTTTGCTGGAGTAACCTCCTTGCTTGGTTGAAGTTTAGATACATTATTATCAGAAAAACCAGTAGCAACTAGTGTTACTAAAACCTTGTCAATTGGCATACTCAAATCGCATTTAGTACCCCAAAATATATCCGCATCAGGATCAGCAGCTGACTCTATAATCTCCATAGCTTCAGTCATATCACTCATCGGACAATCTGGATGTATAGTAAAATGAACTATAGCACCCATCGCCCCCTTAATATCCATATCATCTAAAAGTGGAGATTGCATAGCTGATTTTAAGGCCTCTTGAGCCGCACCATCACCTTGAGCTTCTCCAACACCCATAAGTGATAGCCCCCTATGACTCATAGCAGTCTTAACATCAGCAAAGTCAAGGTTAATATCGCTATCGCCATGGCTAAGAACTATAGAGCTCATACCATTTACCGCACGTGCTAAAATGCTATCAACAAGCTTAAAGCTATCTTTTATACCAGCTTTTCTATCTACAATATTGCTTAATTTTTCATTTGGAACAACTACAACGCTATCACACTCTTTTTTTAACTCATTGATACCCTCAATAGCAAGACGCATTCTCTTACTACCTTCAAATTTAAATGGAGTGGTTACTACGGCTATGGTTAATGCTCCAATCTCTTTAGCAGCTTGAGCCACTACTGGAGCCGCACCAGTACCAGTACCGCCGCCAAATCCAGAGGCTATAAACACAATATCAGAATACTCTAAAGTAGTTTTAATCTCTTCATAACTCTCAATAGCTGCCTCTTTACCAACGCTTGGTTGCATACCAGCACCAAGCCCCCTAGTCTTTTTCTCGCCTAGTTGAATTTTATTTGGAGCAGTTGAGCTATCAAGTGCTTGTGCGTCTGTATTGGCAACTATCAAATCTACAGTTTTCATACCATCTTCATTATTTATACCCTCTCTGATGATATGATTAATCATATTACCACCGCCGCCGCCTACGCCAACAACTTTTATCTTAGCACCATAAATATTTGTCTTCTCTTCTACAGTAAAACCACTCATTACAAGCCCCCTTGACTAAAATAAATTTTTTAAATAATTAACAAATTTAGAAATAGGATTTACCCTATCTAAATCACTATTTGACTTTAAATCACCTTTATCGCTAATATCATCGATCTTCAAATCTAGCTCCACTTTGGTTTTAGGCTCAGATTTAAGCTCATCATATGAATTAGAATTTGCGCTTAAGCCAGACTTCTCCATATTGTCATCAAACTCTTTAATAGATACAAAAGGATTTGGCTTTAAGACTATCTCATCTTTATATCTAAGCTTTCTTTCTGAATCTATCTCATATGGCGTAAAATACCCAGCACCATACAAGCAAAGACCAATTGCACATGAATTTGATGGGTCTTTGAAAACATCAATTGAGCTTTCAAATTCCCTTGGTTTAGCAATTCTAACAGGCATATTATCAAAAATAGCAGTAGCTAACTCCTTAAGCCCTTCAAGCTTTGCCATACCACCAGTTAAGACTATCCCAGCTGAAGCGTAGTCTTTATATCCACTCTTGCTTAACATAGTAGCTAGGATCATTAAAGCCTCTTCAACACGCATATATATAACATTTATTATAACGCTTATATCCACTTCACGACTTGAGTTTTCATCGCCTAAATCTGGCAAGACTATAAGCTCATTACTTTTAGCTTTTAAAGTTCCATATCTTATCTTAACCTCTTCAGCTACAGCTGGAGGGGTATGTAACACGGTAGAAATATCTGTGGTTATATTTAAGCTACCAACTGGTAAGAAATCGTTAAATCTAATTGAATTTCCAGAGTGAATAACCATATCACAACTTGAACCGCCAAGATCTATTAAGACAGTTCCTAATGACTTTTCATCTTCGTTTAGAGTAGAGATAGCCGAAGCATATCCAGATAATACGATATTATCAGCCTTTAAACCAGCCTTTTCTATAGCTTTTCTTAAATTTGTAATGGCTGATTTTTGCACCGCTATAATGTGAGCTTGCACTTCTAATCTAGTGCCATTCATACCTAGTGGATCTTCAATATTATCTTGCTCATCAACTTTAAAGTTATAAGGCAAAGTATGTAAAATCTCATAATCGTGAGGAATTTTAACCTTATATTCAGCTGAGCTAATAGCACGCTCAATTTGCTTGATTGTTACCTCTTTTTCAGGGATATTTATCACATCTTTACAATCTATATTTTTAGCATCTTTACCAGAAATAGATACAATAACCTTATCAAATTTAGTTCCAGCTACCCTTACTACATCGCTTACTACTGATTTTATAGAATTTGATGCTAACTCAATATTTGTAATTGAGCCCTTTTTTAATCCTTGAGATTTGATCGTCCCCATACCAATAATTTTTACTGAATTATTTGACCTTGGGTCGTGCTCTACCATCACAGCACAAATTTGAGTAGAGCCAATATCAATACCTAATATTTTAATTCCCACGACTATTGACCTTTATAATATTGTTCTATCTTATATCTATGTTGAAGCGATGATAGTAAATCCTCTATTAATTGCTCATTTTTGATACTAATCGCACTATTTCTAAGTAGATTTTCGTAATTAGATACATCACTAGCACTAGCTAATTTTTGATCTGTGATTTTATAAACTACAGCTTTATTGCCTAAAATCACATACCCATCTTTACTCTTGCTATCAAAGATTAAATTTATAAATTCAGACACTTCGCTCTCATTTAACTCAGCAATCTCCACCTTGCTATCTCTAGCTATAAAGCCAATATCTCTACCATTGAAATTTTCTAAAGCACCTTTAGCCATATTTTCTAAATTATTTTTAAGTTTATTATCTATATACTCACCTATTATAAACTCTCTAGCCTCTTCATAACTCATAGGCTTTGGAATATCTTTAGACTCTAATTTTGATATTAAATATCCATCTTGATAGTTCATTCTATATTTAACTGGCTTTATATAGTCGCCAATTTGTAGATTTTTCAACTCTTGTGCGTCAAATTCATAATCATCTTCTAAAGCAATTAGATCAAACTCAAACTCCAATTCACCCTTTTTTGCCTTTAGGTATTGGCTTAGAGCTAATTTCCTTGTTTGTCTCATATCATAGTCATCTTTTACACGCTCTTTAGCCACTTCAAAGCTCAAAATTTTATCAAATCCATCTCTATATTGGGCTTTATTTTCATCATAATACTCTTGCAAAGCGGTCAAATTCTCATCGCTTATAATTTTTGGTATAAATTTGCCTTTTAGATTATATTTTGTTTGAGTAAGATATTTATCTTTATTGCTTTCCCAGATTGATTTTAGCTCACTTTCATCTACTTTAATATCTGATCTATTTAAATTTATAATCTGCGTAGATACCCTATCTTTCATAAAATAACTAGCCGCTAACATATCAAGATCTTTTGAGTTTGTGTCTATTTTTAAGGCATTAAATAGCTTATCAAGCAGTAGATTGCTAGCTAAATTTTGCTCATAATCCTTTGGTGAAATTCTAGCTTGTTTTAACACGCTTTCATATTTAGCTTTATCAAATTTACCATCGCTCATAAAGCTTGGATCTACCATTAAAGCAAGGATTATCTCCTCTTGAGATACATCTAGTCCTAGCTCATCGGCGTAATTTAACATTACATTATCTTGGATTAATCTTTTTAACACCACCTTATCAAGCCCCATTTGCTCGGCTTGTTCTTGAGTAAATTTACCATTTGAAGCATTTAGATAAAATTCATACATTGTGCTATATTTTTGTTGAAATTGGCTAATTGATATATTTCTATTGCCAACTTTTGCTACGGATTTTGCACGATTGGTATTCATATCATAAGCACCCCAACCTACAAATCCAGCACCCACAAAGGCTATTGTACTAACCCAAATAGTAACAACTAAATATTTTTTATGCTTTTGCATCCAAGTTATCATCAAACTACCCTTTTTATACACCAGACAATTAAACGGTGTTATTTTATCAATAATTGCTTTTAAATTACCTTAAAATAGACCTTAAAATCAAATTTTATCTTTATCTAAAATCAATTTATAAATCCATTTGATAAATTTAGCAATTTACAGCTATTTTCAAGCAAAGCTATGGATTTAGCTAAGTCATGAGCCGTTCGTTCGTATATATATAGCCCATAACCCTTAATAACAACTACATTTGTATGCTTTTCTATCATGTGGCGGCAAATTTCAGATGGTGCACGCTCATACCAATCATCAAAGCGTTTTGGGTCATATATAAATATATTTCCAAATTTCATATAACCAAAATAATCTTTAGGCTCAAAAAATGAGTGATTAATGCTATAAGCGGTTAGAAATGGCGGTATTGCATAGCAGATATACTTAGCTTCAGCTATATTTTTATAAATATTTAAGTGGATATCCGCATCGATACTAGCATCATTCCATCTATAATCTTTCTTAGAGTATAAAATGGTTAGCTCTTCATCGCTAAGACCATCAAAAATCGCATCTTTTCTATTTATTACAAATTGATTATGCTCTATTCTAGCTGATATAGAACCATGAAAAATGCCTAAAAAATTCTTTTTAAACATAGAAGATGAGATCTTCTTAATCTCATTTATTGAATACTCTACATTCATAATTATTCCTGAACTATCCCATAAAATTACCCACATTATACCAAAATATAAGACTCTATTCATCAAATTTATGATAAAATTTTTATTAAAAATTTCAATTAAGGGCTTATTTTGAACTCTATTCATACTCCTGTTTTGCTTAGCGAGGTTGTTGATACTTTTAAAAATATTGGCGATGGTGTGATATTGGATTGTACTTTGGGATATGGTGGGCATTCAAAAGCACTATTAGATTCTATACCAAATATCAAAATAATCGCTTGCGATCAAGATGATATGGCGATCAAATATTGTCAAGATAAATTTAAAGATTATAAAGATAGGATTGAGATTTACAAAAGCAACTTTAGCCAAATTATTAAAAAAATTCCACAAGAGAATATTAAAGGAATTTTAGCTGATATTGGTGTTAGCTCACTTCAACTGGACCTTAATGAGCGTGGTTTTGGGCTTAAAAGCGATGTTTTGGATATGAGAATGGATAGCTCTAATCCAATTAATGCTAAAACTATAGTAAATAACTATACTCAAGATGAGCTACAAAGAGTGTTTTGTGAGTATGGTGAGCTGCCAAATGCCAAAATAATAGCTCAAAAAATTATAAAAGCTAGGGAGAATAAAGAGATAATCTCATGCAAAGAGCTAAGCCAAATAGTTGGAAGCTCAAATTTAAAAAACCGATCTATAAGCGTAGCTACTTTGGTCTTTCAAGCTATAAGAATTGAGGTAAATAAAGAGTTAGATGTGTTAAAAGAGCTATTAAATTCCATTCAAAACTCCAAAATAGATGAGACCAAACTAGCAATTATTAGCTTTCATTCTCTTGAAGATAGGATTATTAAAGATACATTTAAAAAGTGGCAATCAAGCTGTATCTGCCCTATACAAGCTATGCGTTGTGAATGTGGCAATAATCACGCAATTGGCAAAATAATAACCAAAAAGCCTATAACTCCAACTGATAAAGAGATTAGCGATAATCCACGATCTAGCTGTTCTAAAATGAGAATCTTTAAAATTAAGAGGCAAAGATGAGAGATAAAGAGAATTTACTACAAAAAAATATCCAAAGAACAAAAAAAGAGAATAATCTGAATTTTAAAACTATAATCATCGCTTATGCAGCTCTACTCATCATTCTAGCCTTAGCCTTGCCAAAGGTATATTTTAGCAATGAAATTTACTATACAAGCAAGAGTATAGCAGAGCTAAAAAGCAAATTAAATGTGCTAAAAGAAGAAAATAAACTACTAAAAAGAGATTTAGAATATATAAGATATAAAAATCAAATAATTGATAATATGAGCGATTAATGGATAAAATTGCCAAATTTTTTAAATACTATGACCCAGCTTGGTTTGCTCTAAGCTACTCTATCAAAGCCACCATATCTATACTAATATGCGGATTTATAGGATATTATATTGGCGGTTTTTTTGGTATGGTATATGCAGCAAGCTCATCTATGAGTATATTTTTTCTCTCATCGCTTGAAGGCAATATAAAGATAAAGATTAGCTACTTTGTAATATATATTATCCTTGGGATTTGCTCGGTTTTGTTTGTTAATGCTCTTTTTAAATTTCATATTATATTTTGCTTTTTTACGCTAATTTGGATGATATTTGTAGGATTTAGCAATCTTTTTAATCAAAATTTAAATAAAATTCTATCCATCGTTAATGCAACTGGGCTTCTTAGCATTATTGCTTCTAATCAACCAGGTTGGAATCTACAAGACTCTTTAGGTGGCTTTGTAGCAAGTAGCATTATAGCTGCGACCTTTAGGCTTACTCGCTTTGGAACATATGGTAAATTTACTAAACGATCTTGTATGATGATACTTGATGAGCTAGTTCAAATCAGTCAAAATATAAATAACGATAAGGAGTTTTTAAATTTATCCAAACAGTGTAATGAGCATATTAATGATATTAAAAATCTATTTGCCAATAAAAGCTCAACGATAAAAGATGAGCGACTCATCATACACCACTCTAGGGCGATATTTTATCTATATAAATTAGAGGATATATATAATCTACTTATTTCAATGCAAAGATATTTTAAAACGATTAAAAATCCAGATTTACTAAATTTAATAAATAGTGAGATTATAAGAAATTTAATTGAGTTAAAAAATATATTTATAGATAAAAATAGCACCATAAAAGATGACGCATTAAATATAGCAAGGCAGAGCGATCATACTATTTTTACTGCTTCTTTAGAGGTTTTATACTCTAAATTTCATCTAATAAAAGATGGTGGAGAGGATAAAATCACGCTAGAATATAAAAAGCAAAAAAGCATAAAAGAGATAATAAAAGATACAACCTTACACAATCCAACTATCCAATACTCCTTGCGTTTAGCCATCGGCGTTAGTATAGCTATAATTATTGCTAGTTTTATAGATGTTCATAATGGGGTTTGGATAGCTATTGGCGTGATTAGTATGAGTAAGGATAGCTCATATATGACTAAAATCACAGGTATTGCCAATATCAAAGGTGCTATAATAGGAATTGCTCTAACTTCTATTTTAGTAAATTTAATAAGCAATAATAGCATATTTGCCATACTTTGCATAATATCAATTTTCCTAGCCTTTTATCTTAAAAATTTTCCACCTATATATGCAATGGGGGCATTTATGGGGGCGTTTGCCATGGCATACTCGCTTATTTTAGGCAACTCTATGGAGATGGTGTATATAAGAATTATTGATATTTTAATAGGATTTATAGTCTCATTTGGCGTGGCATTTATGCTATTTCGCCATACTAATGAGATTAAACTTAGCAATACATATATCGAGCTGTTGCCTAAATTTAAAAAGCTTAGCAATAGCGTAATTGAAGGTAGATTTACAATAGAACAAAATGAGATATTAAATAGCTTAACTTGGTATCACAACACAATCACGCAAAGCGATAGAAGTAAAGAGCTAAAGAGATATCTAGAAATTTATAGAAATTTATATGATATAAGCTCACTTCTTAGCAATCTAAAAGTCTATACTCAATGGCTTAACCACCCTTCAAAGCCAAACGGAGCCAAAGACGCCTTGATCTCAGATATAAATATCATATCAACTAGATTTGAGATGATAGAAAAAAGAGTAGATAAACTTCCATACTATTTTTATGATAATATGGAAAGCAGAATTCTAAGTCAAGATAAAAAAATAAGATTTTTACTGCTAGAGATAGCAAAAAGACAAGATAGGATAATAGCCTATAGCGACCTACTTATCAGATGATATGGTATGAACTAATCTATCTAAGACATATTTTTCTAAATCTTTGCGTGAAATCTCATGCTTTATAGCCTCATTATAAATTATCTCAATTTTTTGGGAGTATTTCTCATATGGAAAATATGGGAAATGCACCTTCCACGCAGCACGGATCAGCTCAAGGCTAATTAATCTTCTAGTCCAAACCCTAAAATAGTCAAATCCGATAAACACGCACGCAGTTAAAATCACAGTAATAATAACCGAAACATGCAAATCTGCTTCAAATTTGCTAAATAATATGTGAAGTATCCAGACAAAAAGCGTTAAAACAATAAGGCAAAGCAAGGCATAAATAGCGTAAAATCTACGATTACGATAGCGAAAATTCAGCTTAGATGGATCGATTAGCATTCCTTCATTATATAAGCAATTTGCCTCTAAAAGATCACGAAAAAGCACCGGTTGCTTAGATACTACAAATAAATTTTTAAATATAAATTGTTTAATTTTCTCTACCATTGTCATACTTTTTGATAATTTAAATGGGCTATTATATCTAAAAATTAGTCAAAAGCTGATAAAATAACTTAAATTTAAAAAAGGAGTCAAAATGGCAGCAATGATCTCCATGCAAAAAGTCTTTTTAAATGGCAAATTTATCGATAAAGATAGTGCTAAAATAAGCATATTTGATCGTGGATTTATCTTTGGCGATGGGATTTATGAGGTAGTACCAGTGGTAAATTCAACCATGGTAGAAAGGGATGGATTTTGGGATAGATTTCAAAGGAGTTTAAGCGAAATTAGCCTAAATTTACCATACTCTAAGGGCGAATTTGAAACAATCTTAAACAAACTAATAAAGATAAATTCACTTAAAGAAGGTGGATTATATATACAAATTACCCGTGGGATTGCCCCAAGAGATTTTATCTTTGTAAAAGGGATTGAGCCAACTATAATGGCTTTTGCCTTTGCTGATAGCGTCCTTGAAAATCCAAAATCCAAAAGCGGTATTAGCATAATCTCCACTGAAGATATAAGATGGAAAAGACGCGATATAAAGTCCATCTCCTTACTAGGTCAATGCTACGCTAAAAATCAAGCTGCGATAGCTGGGGCTGATGAGTGCTTTATGGTAGAAAATGGCTATGTAACTGAAGCTGGAAGTAGTAGTGCTTTTATCATAAAAGATCACACTTTGATAACCAAACCCCTATCTAATGAGATTTTACCAGGAATTAGGCGTAATAAACTCTTAAGCTTAGCCACACAAATTGGTCTAAAAGTCCAAGAGCGTAAATTTAGCATGAGTGAAGTATATAACGCAGATGAGTGCTTCATAAGTGCTGCGACAATAATACTCTTGCCAGTTATAAAAGCAGATGGCAAAGCCATAAATGGCGGTAAAATCGGACAATACTCGCTTAAGCTTAGAGAGCTTTATAAAAATAGTTTAATAACTGAAGCTAATAAAATTAAGGAGATAAAATGATAAATCACACACAAATGCGATACGCCTACGACCATGGCTTTCACTCTTCAAATGATATTGCTAAGAAAAATACACTATATGCGATAATATTCACAATAATTATGATGGTAGCTGAGATTATAGGCGGGATATATTTTGGCTCAATGGCACTTTTGGCTGATGGTTGGCATATGAGTTCTCACGCTTTAGCACTGGGACTAGCATATTTTGCCTACATTATATCAAATAGATATAAAAGCGATGGTAGATTTAATTTTGGCACATATAAGATAGAAATTCTAGCTAGTTATACTAGTGCGTTATCTCTTTTGGTGGTTGCGTTTTTGATGATTTATCACTCTATTTTAAAATTTATAAACCCGCAAACTATAGCATATAAAGAGGCTATTTTCATCGCTATTATAGGGCTTGTGGTGAATTTAATCTGTGCTTGGCTATTAAGGTCTAGCCACGATCATCATAATCACGATCACCACCACGATGATCTAAATTTAAAGGCTGCTTATATGCATGTCATAGCTGATGCGCTTACTTCTATTTTAGCTATAATAGCTTTAAGTTTTGGGCTTTTATTTGGGGCTGATTTTCTTGATCCGCTTATGGGGATAGTGGGAGCTATTTTAATTTTAGTGTGGGCTATAGGGTTGCTAAGGCAATCGGGTAAAATACTACTTGATGCAAATATGAATGAGCCAATAGTTGGTGAAGTTATCGATATTTTACGCCTATTTAGAAGTGATCTAATCATCAAGGATCTGCATCTTATAAAAGTAGCAAAGGATAAATACGCTTGTATAATCTCTTTAAGCTCAGATGAGCCATTAGATATAGAATCTATCAAAAAAGAGTTATCAAAGCACAAAGAGCTAGTTCATATATTAGTAGAGATATATCCAAAATAGCTTGAAATTTAGCCAATATGGCTTTCAAAATGACTATAGAGTGATGAAAATAAATAGGTTATTGTAAAATATCATCATATTAAAGGATAGAAGATGGAAATAGTAGGAATAATAGCTCTTGTTTGTGTCTATTTAATATGTAAGTTTTGCGAGAATTTAACCCTTAGAGTATGGGGGTTTCATCGCTACTATTTTAAGCTTTATTTTTATGCTTAGCGGTGGATTTGAAGGATTATTATTAATTAGCATTGTAATGCCCATCATTGTTTTGCTTATATGGATTATAACTTTGGCTATTTTGCGATATGGCTTTAAGAAAAGCATCTCGCCAAGCCTAGTGTTTAGCACTTTTAGCTTTGTGGTTTGGTATGCTCTTAATCTAATTTTAAATATTTTTGTACTTATTATTTGCTGTGTTATATATCTTATTAATCTTAAAAAGAGCAGAGATTTTACCCCTTATTTGCTACACTATGCACAAGCTACTGGAGCTACTTTATATATATTCACACTAATTGGGAAAATATCGCGCGTATTAGAGAGTTAAATATTTTATAGCTAATTTAATAAATTTAAAATAAAATGGGAGTTCTGTGTCTCCCATAAAATTTTAATTATTTAACATAAATTTTATATTCAGAGTAGCCTCTTTTATCCATCTCATCATAAGGGATAAATTCCAAAGAAGCGCCATTTATACAATATCTCAATCCACCTTTATCGCTTGGACCATCATCAAAAACATGCCCCAAATGGCTCCCACTTAGCCTAGAAGTTACCTCTATTCTATCCATACCATGGCTTAGATCACGATTATAGCCAGTCGCATCAGTGGTTATAGGCTTAGTAAAGCTAGGCCACCCACATCCAGCATCATACTTATCACTAGAGCTAAAAAGTGGCTTTTTGCTTACTATATCCACATATATACCACGCTCATCAAATTTATCATATTTGCTACTATATGGGCGTTCAGTGGCCTTTTCTTGCGTTACTCTATACTCTAAATCACTCAAACTCTTTTTTAGCTCCTCTTTGGTAGGAAGTTTAAATTTACTCTCATCATATAGAGGTTTATTGGCTAAATTTAAATCTATATGGCAGTAGCCATTCGGATTTTTCTCTAAATATTTTTGATGATACTCTTCAGCCTCTACATAATTTTTCAAAGGCTCTATTTCAACGGCTATTTTCTTATCAAATTTAGCTTGTTTAGCCCTTATAAATTCAGTTACAATAGGCTTTAAACTCTCATCGCTATAGTAAATTCCGGTGCGATACTGCCTTCCTATATCATTACCTTGCTTATTGATAGAAAATGGATCTATAATGCGAAAATAGTGCTCTAAAATCTCATTTAAATCCACTACATTTGGATCAAATCGCACTCTTACAACCTCAGCGTGATCAGTTTTGCTTATCTCATAATAGCTAGTTTCCTGGCTTTTTCCATTTGCATAACCAACTTGAGTGTATTTAACGCCTTTGATACGATCAAAATACCCTTGAGTACCCCAAAAGCACCCACCACCTAAATATATCTCTTTTAAATTTGACATATCACCACCTTTTGGATTAGCCATTAGCGCAGTAATGGCAAGAATTGTCATAAATATATACCTTATCACTATACAACCTTAAATTGGATTTTGGCAATTCTATCAAAGCTAAAAAAATAAAATCTAAATATTTTATTAAAGAGTTAAAATCAAAAATATCACAAAGCCATCAAAATAGCTTTGCAATATTTAACCCAATAAATGAGATAATATAAGCAACAAATGTTGTAAATATAAATAGATAAAAGATATACTTATACCCGCCAGCTTCCTTGCCAAAGACAATCGTAGCAGCCAAACATGGATTATAAAGCATAATAAATAAAATAAATGCTACTGCCACTTCTAATGGTATTAACTCTTGTATCTTTTGGGTTAATCCTTGAGTTGTTTCATCGACTTGACTACCTAATGAGTATAAAACGCCCATTGTAGATATAGCAACCTCTTTAGCTGCTAAACCACTAACTATACAAACGCTCAATCTCCAATCAAATCCCAAAGGAGCAAAAATCGGCTCAATAAATTTCCCCGCCTTACCTAGATAACTATTTTCTATTAAGATATTTTCTAATTCGTAAGATAATCTATCTTTTTCATCATCATTTGCAGCTAGCTCTATCTTTTGCTTATAGCTATCTTTAACCTGACTTTGGAATGGAAAGCTACTTGCAAACCATATAAGTATAGCTGCTGCTAAAATGAAAGTCCCGGCCTTTTTAATATACATTTTAGCCTTATTATAGACCATAAACCATATAAGATTCCAATTTGGCATTCTATATTTTGGCATCTCCATGACAAATGGCTCATCTGGACCTTTAAATGCGGTTAAACGCAATATTTTCGCTGCGATAAGACCTAAAATAGCCCCAAAAATATAAATTCCAAATAGCCAATTACCAGCTTGACTTTCAGGAGCAAAAGCACCTATAAATAGCACATACACTGGCAATCTAGCACCGCAACTCATAAAATTTATGATAAAAAGCGTAAGAAGGCGATCTTTTTCATTTTTTAAAGTCCTAGTAGCCATAAACGCTGGAACAGAACAGCCAAAGCCAGTTACTAAAGGGATAAAGCTCTTGCCATGCAGACCAAATTTATGAAAAAATCCATCTAGCAAAAATGACACCCTAGCCATATATCCAGTAGTCTCTAAAAGTGCAATGCCAAAAAATAGAATAATTATATTAGGCAAAAATAACAACACAGCACCAACGCCACCGATAATCCCATCAGCTAATAAAGATGATATAAGCTCATTGCTTACACTCTGTTTTATCATATCACCCAACGCCACATACCCAGCCTCTATATAGTCCATAGGCACAGCTCCAAGGGTAAAAGTCAGCTGAAATATCAACCACATAAAAAACAAAAATATAGGAATTCCAATGTATTTATTGATCAAGATTTTATCAAGCATTTTGGTATAATTAAGCTCTTTAACACTATGAAACGCCACACTCTTAGCAATCACACCGCTTACAAAATCACTGCACTCTTGCATAAATATCTCATTTATGGATTTGGTTTTGTAGTAAATATATAAGTTGTTGTGAGAATTTTCAATAACCTTTGAAAACTCTATCCAAATTGGCTTATCATGTAAAATTTTATAAATTTTATTATCTTGCTTTAACAAAGCAATAGCAACATCTCTATAATTTAGCTCATCTATATTAATATCATTTTTAGCTTTTAAAAAGTCGCAAATAGCCCATATCTCATCTTCAATCACATCGCTAAAAATCCTCTTATTTGGAGTATATGGCAAGTTGTGAATATCTATTATACAATCCATTAATTCATTTAAATTTGATTTTAAACTAGCAGATACTGATATGCAAGGGATACCAAGGAGATTTTGAAGCACCTTTGTATCGATATTTATCCCCTCTTTTAATGCTTCATCGCTCATATTTAGAGCTAAAATCATCTTCTTATTTCGCTCCATAATCTGAGTTGTAAGAATTAAATTTCGCTCTAAATTAGCAGAATCTGCAACATTTACAATAATATCATAATCATCTCTATCTATAAATTCTTTAGTAATTCTCTCTTCTAGCGAATAATCATTTATCGAGTATGTCCCAGGAAGATCAATAATTTTAATCTCATAATTTTTATAATTAAATTTTGCCTCTGATTTTTCCACCATAACACCAGGGAAATTTCCAACTTTTAAATGCGACCCGCTTAGTGAATTTATAAGTAGAGTTTTGCCTACATTTGGCTGACCAACAAGTGCAATTTTAATAATCTTTCTCATCTAAATTCTCTCTACTTCAATGCTTTTTGCCTCATCATATCTTAGCATTAAAGAGTTTCTATTACACTCTATTAAAATAGTAGAACTACCAAGTGAGCTCTCTACCTTTTTTATAGTTTTAAATTTTGATAGCCCCAGACTAAAAAATCTCTCAAGCAACTTTTCAGTTACATTGAAATTTAGAATTTTAGCCATCTGACCATTTTCTAATAGATCCAAAGTCATATAACTCTCCAATAATGAAATCTATTATCAATTATAATTAAATAAAATTTAAATTATTATTAAAATTGATTATTATTTTATAAATAATTGTAATAATATGAAAAATAATATATCAAAATCT